>CAMOHL010000077.1 GCA_946615295.1 uncultured Clostridia bacterium | reverse complement strand
GCAGTAAATGAACTTGAAAAGTTCTTCTGGAATTTCTGCGATAACTATATCGAAATTGTAAAGAGAAGACTTTACAATCCAGATGTATATGGTCAAGAAAAAACAGATTCTGCAAAATTCGCTTGCTACTATGTTTTGCTTGGTATGTTAAAAATGTTTGCACCAATTCTTCCACATATCACTGAAGAAATTTATATGGATTATTATGCTCAAAGAGAAAACCAAAAGTCAATTCATCTTTCAGGATATTTGAATTTGGGTTCTGATGCTGACAAAACAATCATTGAAAATGGTGATATTGTTGTTGACCTTGTTTCTCAAATAAGACAATACAAGTCAGAAAACAAAGCATCACTAAAGGTTGAAATTGAAGATGTTGTTGTAACATCAAAAATTACTGATTTCTTAAAGGAAGCAGAAAGCGACATCAAGGGTGTTGGCTCAATTAGAGAAATAAAGTATCAAGAAGGTGAATTTGCAATTAAACTTGGCAAGCTGATAATGCCAGAAGCTGAATAACAAAAACAGAAAATGATATCTATTATAGATGTAACAAAACAAAATGTATTGTTATAGTCTATTATTTAAAAAATAGCATAAAAAAACATCTCTCAAAAAGAGATGTTTTTGTTTTATGCCGATGGGGTTAAAGTAGGAAATAGTCCTGTTATAAATGAAGGCAAATCATACTTTGATGCGATAAAATCAACAAATTGAGTAACATATTGATATATCCATTTTGTAACAACTGAATTGTCAATCCAACCTTGAACTGTTGAGTTTGCAATCAAGTAGAATACACCAAGCACAACACAAATAATTACTGAGGCTTTAACAAGTCCAAACAACAAACCAAGTGTTCTGTCAATGCCACTTATTGCACGATGTTTTGTTAATGCATTGAATAATTTTGAAAGTAACAAAACAGCAATTTTTATTGCAATGAATATCAAAACTGCAGCAATAATAACTGAAATAACAGCTGCTAATCTTTCTCCTATATACTGAACAACAATTTGGTCAGATTGTGCAGCAGTTTCTCCTGCAGTGAAAACTTTTGAATCTTCAATAAACAATCTATAAATTCTTTCTTGAAAAGTCAAACCATCGTTTCCAAGATAATTTTTTAACATTTCACCTGTATATTCGCCAGTGATTGGTGAGCCAGCAGCTTCTGCTGATTGGAATGGTGTGATTCCAGCTCCAATAGATTCTGCAATTTTGCCACCAATTTTGCTAACCAAGCCGAAAGTGTTGTTCAAAAATTTTGACACAGGTTTTGCACAAAATATAGCAACTCCAATAGAAGCAACAGTGCTAAAAAGTGAGAGTATTGTGTTCAAAAAGCCCTTCACCATGCCGATTATTCCGAAAACTAAAAGTCCGGCAATAACAATAATATCAATAACAGCCATAATTCCCCCTTGTATTTTTCAAAACAATTATAACATATAAAATTTTGCATTTCAATATTATTTTAAAAAATAATTCTATTTTTTTACTTGATATCTTGATTGATAAATTTTATAAGAAATAAGCAATTATATATAAATTATATATAAATACTTTTGTCTTAAACAAATATTGCTATTTTTTTAAATTGCAATAATCAAAAAATATCATCAGCAACAACTCATACTATTCAATTTTTTTTAATTTTGTTTTTGATTAGAGTATGTTAATAAAATTTTTGTCAATAATTATTTTATGAATTATTACAACATAGAAAACAAGTTGATTGAACTTGACATTTCTTCGCAGTTGCTTAAACATTTTGGAAAAGAACCTCCAATAATTGTTTGTCTTGGCAGCAGCAAAGTTTTGGCTGATATGGTAGGAGTTTTTGTTGCTGATGAATTGAGAAAGCAGGGAGTAAAAACTATTGTTTTTGGTGGAGAAAAGAGAAATGTTACAAACAGTATGGCAAAAATTCTTGCAAAAAGTGTGGATAAGAGCAGATTGCTTTTTGTTGATAGTGGTGTTTTGAAAAATGACAATTCAATTATGATTGCAGAAAGTTTGACAATGAATGACGGACACAAAATAGATGCATTTTCTATTGTTGCTGGCACAATTTTTGTTGAAAACAACAAGCTTAATTTTGCAAAAAAAGAGTTTAGGGAAATAAAAAATTTTGCAAAAATAATAACAAATAGCGTATTGTCATATTTTTCTTATCTAGAAATATTGAAATAAAAAAATAAAGCACAAAAAAAACTTGCAATGATTTATATCAAACTGCAAGTTTTTTAGTTTTTCTTTTTTATCTCATAAATATTGCTCATTTTGTGTTGATTTGCAATGTCAATAAAAATATGTTTGCCTTCTTCAATTCCGTTTTTTGAAAGTATTGAGCAAATTGTGTTGTAGGCAAGTTCTGGAGTGTTGTTTTCTTCGCTTAAATGACCAAGTATGATTTGATTTGTGCCACCAACAAGTTGCAAAATAACATTTGCAGATTGCGTGTTTGATAGGTGCCCCTTGTTTGACAAAATTCTTTTTTTGAGTATCAAAGGGTAGTGGGGGTTGTTTGAAAGTATGTTTTCATCGTGATTTGCTTCAATCAAAACAACTTGACTGCCTTTTAGTTTTTCAACAACTGAATTTGGACAATATCCAAGATCGGTGGCAATAGAAAATTTTTCACCGTCAATGTTTATGGTGTATCCCAAGCAAAGATTTGCATCGTGGCTCAACTTGAAAGTAGAGATTTGCATATTTTCAATATAAAAGCTATTTTCAAAACCATTTCTCAAATTGAATGGGACATCTGCAATTTTTGTTTCAAGAACTGGCCATTCGCTAATATGTGCATACACCGGTATATGATACTTTTTGCTCAATTTTCCAACTGATTTTATGTGGTCGCTATGCTCGTGAGTTATCAAAATACCCCTAATTTGAGTGGGACTTACATTTAACGAATCAAGTTTTTCTTCAATTTCTTTTATTGGAAGTCCTGCATCAATCATAATGCAAAAGTTGTTTCCAGCAACCAAAGTGCAATTTCCCTTGCTTCCACTTCCCAAATTTACAATTTTCATATCGACATTATATCACAAATTTTTTTGTATGAATAGCATTTTTTTAAATTTCCAAAATTTGCTTGTTTTCAATATTTTTTTCGATTTTATTGCACAAAATATGCTCGAGGGGTATTATGAAAAAATATTTTTATGGATATATTGTTTTATTTTTGATTTTTGCTTGTTTGCTAGCGACGGGGTGTGGTGGTTTTTTTGAAGAAAGCTCACAAAGTAGCAAAAATTTGGGAAATGAAAAGGTTGTTTTGAGTGAAGTGAATTCAACAGAAACATTGGTTTCAAAGTGCAAAACAGCAGTTGTGGGAATTGCTTCTGTTGGTAGTAATTTTCAAAGCATAGGTAGTGGAGTTTGTGTGGACAAAAATGGCTATGTTTTGACAAACTATCATGTGATTGAAAATGGAAGGCAAATAACACTATACTTAAGCAATGGGCAAAAGCAATCTGCAAAAGTTGTTTGGACTGACCCTTCAAGTGATTTGGCAATGTTAAAAACTGATGCAAACATACCATATCTTGCAATTTCAGGTGGTGGATACAAAAGTGGCGATGAAGTTGTTGCAATAGGCACCCCTATTGACCTTGCATTCAAACACACTGCAACAAAAGGTATCATAAGTGCAACAAACAGAACAATTGTTGTTGACAACAATTTTGGCCAAAGCACACTCTATGATTTGATTCAACATGATGCCAGCATAAACCCGGGCAATAGTGGTGGGCCACTTGTAAATATGAATGGCGAAGTTGTTGGTATAAATACCGTAAAAGTTACTGATGCCGAGGGACTTGGCTTTGCAATACCTGCCGACACTTTCAAACCTGTTGTTGAAAAGATATCTGCCACAGGGGGATATCAAACAACATATTTGGGAGTGTTTGGATACGACAGCCAACTCAAAGATTTTTCTAACACTTCTGGCGGATATTATGTTCAGTCAGTTGCAAAAGATAGCCCTGCAAGTTTGAATGGAATAGAACAAGGCGACATAATCACAAAAGTTGGAAAAAAGAATATAACTGTTGCAAGAGATTTGAAAACTGCACTTTATGACTATGATATTGGCGATGTTGTGAGAGTTGTTGTTGTGAGAAATGGTGTAGAAAAATTTTTTGATGTGGAACTCACATCACGACCTTGAAGTTGGGATAGATTCTTCCAAAGCCAAGAAATAAGAAGGGTCAGAATGACAAAATAAAAGCAGAGCATATCACAATTCGTCATGCTGAGCAGTCTAATCTCTTTGACCCATGAAGCATCTCAACCATATAAGGAATAGATTCTTCCAAAGCCAAGATATAAGAGTGGTCAGAATGACATTTTGATTCGTCATGCTGAGCAGTCTAATCTCTTTGACCCACGAAGCATCCTAACAATATGTCATTCAGAACGGAACGAAGTGGAGTGTGGAATCCCATTACGAAGACCCAGATTGAATGAAAGCATGCGAGATGAGATGCCACGCTCATTTTATTCG
>CAMOHL010000076.1 GCA_946615295.1 uncultured Clostridia bacterium | reverse complement strand
TAGAAAACACAAATGTTACAGCTAACGGAAATGGTTATGCAATTTGGGCAAGAAACGAAGACTATAATGTAAAAAACTATGAAGCTTATTGCAAAGATTCAGTTATTACAATCGTTTCAGGTAATGTAACAGGTGAATTCAAAATCACTGATAAATATACTACAGGTTCAAACAATGTACACGAACCTAAAATCGTTATAACTGGTGGAACATTCGACCATGATCCAACTGCTTACATGGCAAATGGTTACTATTATATCGAAGAAGACAATATCTACACTGTTTATGAAGGAATCCACACTTATGCTCAACTTGTTGAAGCAGCAGCAAATGGTGGAGATTACACTATAACAGCAGATATCGACCTTGAAGAAACAATTGCTGTAACAGCAGATATGACTCTAAGATTAAACGGACACAGAATCTATAACACACAAGACCTTTGGGTTGGCGCTAACTGGTCTCTAATTTCTGTAAGAAATGGTGCAAACCTAACTATTAAAGGTGATAATGGAATACTAGATGCAAAAGCAAACGATTGCTTTGCACTTGATGTAAAAGATGATGGAACAATCACACTTGATGGTAATGGAACATACATTGGAAACTTACATACAATTTATGCTTATGAAGGTATTGTAACAATCAATGGTGGTTCATTCGATTTAAAACAACTTTCTGATGGAACAGGAGAAGAACCATATAGATATGAACTAAATTGCTATGATAGTAACTACAGAAATGGTTCAGCAAACTTTGTTGTTAAAGGTGGTTCATTCACTCACTTTAATCCACAAGGAAGCACAGGTGAAAATCCAACTGCTAACTATATTGCAGAAGGATATTATGCAGTAGAAGAAAATGGTGTTTACACTGTTAAAGCAGGAATAACTGGTTCTGGTGAAACTATGACAGAAGAAGAGGGTGAATTCTAAATCTAGCATTTAGACACTAAATAATATATCTATTTAACTTTAAAATGATTTGATTATGCAAAAGTTTGTTAACCTATGTTAATAGGCAATTGCAACATTCAAACTCAGTTTAAAC
The DNA here is from genome assembly GCA_946615295.1 of uncultured Clostridia bacterium. Taxonomy (GTDB): domain Bacteria; phylum Bacillota; class Clostridia; order Christensenellales; family UBA1242; genus UBA9845. The sequence goes on along the minus strand of CAMOHL010000076.1, from coordinate 3,480 downwards.
AAATTGAATATATCAAAAAATACAGAGAATTAAAACTCTGTATTTTTTTGTATTTTTTTGATGTAGTTTTAAAAATTTTTGCTAATTTTTTAAATTGTTATTTTGATTTTTTTGAGTGTTTTTAGATTTATTTTTTGAATATTTTTAAATCTATTTTTGTATTGTTTTTCCACATTAAAATTTAACAAAAAAATATGGAAAAAATTCTTGTTAATTTTTAATGATTTTTTCACTGCAAACGAGCAAATTTTTAACCAAAATTTACCTTCCGTATATACTATAAATTATATAAATGACTATAATATTATAAAATTACATATTGATTTTTTATAAACATAATGATATAATATAAAAAAGGAAGTTTTGTATGAAGATAGCAATAGATATAGATTTTACTGTTGTGAGAAATGATACATTGTTGTATAGACTTGCAAATCATTTGCAAGATATTTTGAATGAAGGTATTCTAAAAAACAGATACAAACCAATAAAAATTGAAAAAAGCACTCACACAAAACCATCTGTTTTAAACAAATTGTCGTTGCTTAACAATAAAAATTTTAATCAAATAAAAAATGCAAAAAAAGCAATAAATGAATTACATAAGAGCAATGTTATATATTTTGTTTCTTCAAGGGGTAATTTGCCGGGGGTGAAGCACTTGACAATGCAAAATATAGAAAAAAATGGCATAGAGTTCGATGTTATATATATCAATTGTAACAGAAAGGATAAATTTGTAAATGAATATGGCGTTGATTTGTTTGTTGATGATTCGCTATATCATTGTGAAACCGTTGCAAAAAACACAAAAGCACAAAGCATTTGTTTCAATAAAAAATTGAGTGAAAACTCAGACATTTTGTTTTTGAATGATTGGAAAGATATTTTTGAGTATGCAAAATTTATATATCCAATTATAAATAATAAAGCACCATTAAGTGATGAATTTCTAAATAAACTCAAACAAAGTTACAAAGAGTATAAGGAAAAACAAAATTCATTCAGCAAACTGAACGAAGAAGAATTTACATTGTAAAAAAATGCACATAGTTAATAGCTATGTGCTTTTTATTATATAGAATTTTATATTTGGGACATGATTATTTACATGCAAAAACATAAAAACAAAAAACGATAAACTTCATTTGAGTTTATCGTATATTTTTATAGAGTGATTTCTATTTTGTCTTCAAATTTATCTTCTAACAATGTTTTGTAGTTCATAGCATTGTTTTTCCAAGAATAAGCAATTTCTTTTGCCATAATTTCAACATGGCTTTTTAATAAATTTTCAAAAATTTCTTCTGTTGTTTCGTTAATAATGTTTTTAAGAGTATCTTTCAATGGCTTGCAAACAATTTCTTTTGCAAACATTGATGATTTTTTTGTGTAAGAATTTTCATATTCTTCTTTTGTTAGCGACAAAATTTCTTTTGGATTGCTTTTTAAATTTTTTAGAACTAAATTTATGTGTTTTGATTGTTTCAAATTCAATACCATAATTCACCTACCAATAAAATTGTATCAAAAAAGAATATCGATGTCAATACTAAAATTTTTTGAATACTAAATTTTTAAAATGTCAAAAAATTTGCTTTTATGATTGATAATATAACAAATAGAATGTAAAAAATCAAAAGATAAACAAAAATATAAAAGAGTAAAAAAAATATGCCATAGGCATATTAGTTTAATATCCAAAGAGCAATGTTTAGTGTTGTTGCAATGCTGAGCCAAACGGGGTATATCGTCAAAATATAAGAATAAATTTTGTTTGTTTTTGCAATATCCAAAACAAGCCAAAAACCAGCAATCAAGTTTAGAATAATCACAATGTTTCCCAAAAAAGTTAAATTAAGGGTAAAGAAAGTCAAACACCACAATACATTCAAAACACCGTTAACAATAAAGAGTATTAGTGTTGATAGTGGCATTTTTTGATTGTTTTGCCACAAGACAAGAATAACTGCTGTCGTTAGATATATTATGCTCCACACAATTGGGATAACAATGTTTGGTATCCATTGACTTGGTTTGCTTAAACCATTAAACCAATCCATTCCCAGATTTACAAAAATTGAGCCAAGAACGGCAACCAAAACAACAGGCACAACAGCATATAGCCACTTAAATTTATTTGTTTTCATACTATATTTTATTCTATTAGTTTGATAATATTCAAATTTTGCAAAATATAAAAATTTTTTAGAAATGCATAAATCGAGTGGAAGTCTAAAACAATATATAAATTTGTGTTAAAAATACAAAAAAAACACCTTTCAAAAGAAAAGTGCTTTTTTGTTACATATCCATTTCAATATCGTTGTTTTTTTGTTGTCTTGCGATTTCATTCAAATTATCTTTGAGTGCCAAATATTCTTTAACATCACATTTTAGAGTATCCATAACTTTATCAAAATACTCTTTTGCAATATCAATTTTTAGCAAATCATAATCTATTTCAAGATTTGGATTTAGTGCAATTCTTCTCAAATTTTTTGCGACATTATTTGCATTTGTAAGTTTGTCGTCCAAATAGAAGTAAATTTCGTCCTTATCCCAATTTAATCTATTTGTTAAAAAATCAACATTGTCCAAAACATCTCTTATTTCTTCAATTTTTGCATCATGCAATTCATTGCACTCTGCCTTTGTTAAACTTTTGTTTGGATTGAATCTAACATAACTATTTCTCATATTTGAACTCCTTTTGTGCTTTACAATGTGATTATAGCACTAAAAAATTATTTTGTCTATATTAAACTGAAAATTTTATATATTTTTAGAATTGATTATCATTTGACAATATTTGTCTTTTGTTAGATAATATACACTAGGAGATATATATGGACATAAAACAATTATGGGAACAACCAGAACAATATTTAGATAAAGATATAGAAATTTTGGGTTGGATTAGAAATCATAGAAAGCAAAAAAACTTTGGTTTTATCAATTTAAACGATGGCACTTGCTTCAAGCAACTTCAAGTTGTGTATGATGACCAAAACAAAAATTTTGAAGATATACAAAAACTAAAAGTTGGCTCTGCAATCAAAGTGGTAGGCAAACTTGTTGCTTCACAGGGTGGCAAACAAGATTTTGAACTCACAGCATCTCAAGTTGAGCTTTTGGGCGATGCTGATGAAGATTATCCAATTCAGCCAAAAAGACACACAATGGAATTTTTGAGAGAACAAGCATACCTAAGACCAAGAACAAACACATACTTTGCAGTTTTCAAAGTTAGAAGTGTTGCAGCAATGGCAATTCACGAATATTTTCAAAAAAATGGATATGTGTATGTAAACACTCCACTTATCACAACTGCAGACTGTGAGGGTAGCGACCAAATGTTTAAAATCACAACACTTGATTTCAACAACCTTCCAAAGGCAGAAGATGGCACTGTTGATATGACACAAGATTTGTTTGGTAAAAAGGCCTATGTTACAGGTTCAGGTCAGTTGCATGGTG
>CAMOHL010000075.1 GCA_946615295.1 uncultured Clostridia bacterium | reverse complement strand
AATGTTCATGTTCAAGGTGTAGATTTTAGTCAAAAGGTAGATTGATATGAGTAGAAGACTTGCAAGAGAAGATTGTTTTAAATTGATTTTTGAATACGAATTTTTGAAAGAGAAAAATGAAATTTCTCTTTTTCAGTGTTTAGAAGATGAAAATTTGAATGATGAAGATAAAGAATTTATAAAAACTGAATATGATGGATTGCTTCAAAAAAATGAAGAAATAGAATCTATCATAACAAAATATTTGAAAGATTATACTTTGCAAAGACTCTTTAAGGTTGATATTGCAATTTTGAAAATAGCAATATATGAAATGCTATTTAGCAGTGAAAACACTCCAAGTGGAGTAGTTATAAATGAAGCTGTTGAACTTGCAAAAAAGTATTCTACTGACAAAAGTTATAGTTTTGTTAATGGAATTCTCGCTAGTGTTTACAAAGGGGAATGTGATGGAAAGAAAGCCGATTAGTGTTTCGCTTCTTGCAAATTATATAAAACAAATTTTTGATGCTGAAATGCTTTTATATAATATTGATGTTATTGGCGAGATATCTAGTTGGAATAGTTCCAATGGAAATGTATTTTTTGTTATAAAAGACGAAAATGCAATTTTGAATTGTGTATTGTTTGGTAATAACCATGATAATTTTAAGGTTGGCGATAAAGTTATTGTTACAGGCACTCCAAAATATTATGTTAAAGGTGGCAAACTTAATTTTAATGTTGCAGACATAAAGTTATATGGTGAAGGCGAACTCTACAAAAGATTTTTGGAACTGAAATTGCGACTGGAAAAAGAAGGTCTTTTTGATGTTTCTCACAAAAAAGCAATGCCAAAAACAATAAATAGAATTGGTGTTGTTACCAGCGAAACAGGGGCGGTCATTCATGATATATTGAATGTGTCAAAGAGAAGAAATTCTGCACAAGATATTGTTTTGTATCCAATAAAAGTGCAAGGTATTGGTGCTGAAATTGAAATTGCAAAAGGCATAAACTTCTTTTCAAACTATGATAATGTCGATGCAATCATTGTTGGTCGAGGTGGTGGAAGTGATGAGGATTTGTCAAACTTTAACACTGAGATTGTTGCAAGAGCTATATATGACTGCAAAAAATTTGTTGTGAGTGCAGTAGGACACGAAACTGACTTTACAATTTGTGATTATGTTGCAGATTTGAGAGCACCGACTCCGTCAGCTGCGGCAGAATTACTGACAAAAGATGGAACGGAAAGAAAAGAAAATTTGAAATTAATTACAAAAACAATTTCAAGTTTGATTGACAACAAAATATTTGCAAAAAAAAGTGAATTGGCTCAAATATCAAACAAAATTGATACTACTATGCAAACTTTTTTAACAAAAAAAAGAAATCAAATTGATATTATTGCAGAAAAAATAAATAGTCTTAATCCTAAAAAAATATTAAATATGGGATATGCTAAAATTGAAAGTAATGGACAAATGATTGATAGTGTAAAGAGTTTGAGTTTGGGTCAAGAAATATGTGTGAATTTTGCTGATGGCAAAGCGATTGCAACTGTAAAGGAAATAGAATAATGGATTATGAAAAAAATATTGAAGAATTGAATTTGATTATTGAGAAATTATCAAATGATAATTTGAAATTGGATGAGAGTGTTGCACTATACGAAAAAGCTACAGCTTTGAGTAAGGAGTGCAATGAATATCTTGAAAAACAAAGTGGAAAGTTTTATAAGATAAAACAAAATACAAATAAATTTGATGAAATTGAAATAGACTAGGAGAAATGTATGGAAGAAAAGAAATTTGTAACTGAATTGACAGATATTAATGAAGATTTATCACAATGGTATACTGATGTTATCACAAAAGCTGATTTGTGTGATTATGGCCCAGTAAAGGGAACAATGGTTATCAAACCTTATGGATATGAAATATGGGAACACATAAAGGAATATTTGGATGTTGAATTCAAAAAAGTTGGCTCAAAAAATGCCTATTTTCCAATGCTAATTCCTGAAAGCTTTTTGAAAAAAGAAGCAGAGCATGTTGAAGGTTTTGCACCAGAAGTTGCTGTTGTTACTTATGCTGGTGGTCAAGAACTTGCAGAAAAATTGATTGTTAGACCAACAAGTGAAACTATTATTGGTGAAATGTATAGCAAGTGGATAAATAGTTACAGAGATTTGCCAATGATTATGAATCAATGGTGTAATGTTGTTAGATGGGAAAAGACAACAAGACCATTTTTGAGAACAAGTGAGTTTTTGTGGCAAGAAGGCCATACAGTTCAACCTAGCGAAGAAGATGCTGTTAAAAACACAAAGCAAATGCTTGATATATATGTAAAAATGTGTAAAGATTTGCTTGCAATTCCAGTTTTGAGTGGAAGAAAAACAGAAAGAGAAAAATTTGCTGGAGCAGTTGATACCTATGGAATTGAAGCTGTGTTGAGAGATGGAAAGTGTTTGCAATCAGGAACAAGTCACTATCTTGGTCAAAATTTTGCAAAATCTGCAGAAATCAAGTTTTTGGATAGAGATGGTGAATTGAAATATGGATACACAACATCTTGGGGAGTAAGCACAAGACTTATTGGTGCAGTTGTTATGGTTCATGGAGATGATAGGGGAATAAAACTACCTCCAAAAGTTGCTCCAATTCAAGTTGTTATTGTTCCAATTGCTAGCCACAAAGAAGGTGTTTTGGAGAACACAGAAAAACTTGCAGAAAGATTAAAAAATGCTGGAGTTAGAGTGTTTGTTGATGATAGCAATCAAACAGCAGGTTGGAAGTTTAATCAATGGGAGATGAAAGGTGTTCCTGTTAGACTTGAACTTGGACCAAGAGATATTGAAAACAATTCAGTTGTTGCTGTTAGAAGAGATACTCACGAAAAAATTGTTTTGCCACTTGATAATATTGAAAATTCAATAAATGATTTGATGGATAAAATTCAACAAAATATGTTTGATATTGCAAAAGAATTTGTTGACCACAACACATTTGATGTTGAAACAATGGAAGAAATGATTGATTGTGTAAACAACAAAAAGGTTGCAAAAGCATATCACTGTGGAGATGAAGCTTGCGAAACTGAAATTAAAAATGAAACAGGAATTCAAAGCAGAGTTATTATTGAAGAATGTGATGATGAACACAAATGTATAAAGTGTGGCAAAAAAGCTAAACATAAAGCATATTTTGCTAGACAATATTAATAAATAATAAAGTATTGATTTTATAAATAAAATATGATATAATAACAAAACACTAAAAGTAAGATGCAGTATTCTAGTCAAAATATTTTATTTGGAAGGCGATTTAAAGCGTCGTAGAGCACATCGTTGAAGTTCCTTGTGTTTGCATTGGTTGCCCAAATCGGTGTGAATGCTGGGAGTTAAGATCTTTGGGAAAGTTATAATGGCATATAATGTCACCCAGAAATCGTGGAGACCTGAAAGGTGCAATTACATTTTATGACCACTAATTAGGATTAAACCTGCATTGCGGTGAACAAAATCTGTGTGCAGAGTAGCTTGCTTTGAGTGGATTATTCGGATTACATATCGGAATATATCAAGCATAGGCCATGCAAGATATAGTATTGGTGTATGAAAGATAGTCTGCAAAAAAAGATAAGAATAAAGTATTTTGTTAAGGAAATCTTCTAGACTGTTTGAAAGAAGTATTGTAGGGATTATAGTGTACTCTAAGTGGCTATTCGGTGATGTCAAGACATCAAAAGGAAACTGCTTGTTCGGCGACGGCAAGTTGTCTTGCGGGAAATCCTACCGAACCTAAGGTGCAAGGTTTACTTACGATGCTATCTTACTTAAAGTGTTTTTTATAGTGATAAATATGGAAAAAGATAACAAAAAAAATAATCAAAAGAAAAATAGTAACATTCGTTGGTGGATACAAATATTTTTTATAACATTGCTTGTATCATTCAGTTTGGGAGTGTTGAGTGAATTGCTTTTGTCAAGCACAAAATCAGCTCTAATTACAATTTTGTCAATTTTGGCGCTTGTTGTGTTTATTTTGATTGCAGTATTTTGTGATATGATTGGAGTTGCAATGGCTAGTGCTGATATTTCTCCTTTTATGGCAATGGCATCAAAAAAGATTAGGGGATCAAAAGAAACTATTAAACTTTTGAAAAATGCTGATAGAACAAGTAGTTTCTTTTGTGATATTGTTGGAGATGCCTGTGGTATTATTTGCGGAAGTATAGGAGCATCAATTGTTGCATCAATTGTTATAAATGGACAAATATGGCAAATTATTGTTGGTTCAGTTATGAGTGCAATAATTGCAGGAGCGACGGTTTTAGGAAAGGCAATTGGAAAGTCTATTGCAATAAAAGATGCAAACAAAATTGTTTTTAGAGTAGGAAAGTTTTTGAGCTTTTTCAAAAAAAATAAATAATAAAAACTTGGTTTATCCAAGTTTTTTTTGTTGTAGAGTAGTGTAAAAATTTTTATTATATAAAATTTATAGATGATTTATTTTTCGGTAGAATAGTGTTAAATAAGACCATTT
>CAMOHL010000074.1 GCA_946615295.1 uncultured Clostridia bacterium | reverse complement strand
CAAGTCCTCTAACACCAGATTCATAGGTGTATTCTTCAATAATCTTTTTGATTGCTTCATCTTCAAACTTTATATTTTCTTTTGTTAAGCCATGAGATTCCATCAATTTTGGAATCAAGTGGTCTTTTGCTATTTCAAATTTTTCATTGATTGTGTAACTTGAAAGTTCAATAACTTCCATTCTATCCAATAGTGGAGCTGGAATATCAGCAATATTGTTTGCTGTTGCAATAAACAACACATTTGAAAGATCAAAAGGAACTTCCAAAAAGTTATCTCTAAATGTTGAATTTTGTTCTGGATCCAAAACTTCTAGCATTGCACTTGTTGGATCACCCTTGTAATCACTGCTCATCTTATCTATTTCATCAATAAGAAAAACAGGATTTGAACTGCCTGCAAGTTGCATATTGTAGATTATTCTACCTGGCATTGCTCCAACATAAGTTTTTCTGTGGCCTCTAATTTCGCTTTCGTCCTTAACACCACCAACACTCATTTTTACAAACTTTCTGCCAAGAGCTCTTGCAATGCTCTTTGCAACACTTGTCTTTCCCACACCTGGGGGACCTGCAAAACAAATAATTTGGCTGCCAATTTTTTGTGTTAAGTTCATAACAGCAAGATATTCGATGATTCTATCCTTAACCTTATCAAGTCCAGAATGGTCTTCATCCAAAATCTTTCTTGCCTTTTTCAAATCTGTGTTATCCTTTGTTTTTATTCCCCAAGGCATATCCAAAAGCACATCAAGATAGTTTCTCAAAACCGAATAGTCAGGTGAAGCACTAGGAATTTTTTTGACACGATTTAATTCCTTCATTGCTTTTTTTCTAACTTCTTCTGGCATTTTTGAATCTTTTATTTTCTTTTCAATTTCATCAAATTCGCTTGCATCATCATCGCCTAGTTCTTCACTTATTGCTTTCATTTGCTCACGAAGATAGTATTCTTTTTGATTTTTATCCATACTCTTGTGAACTTTTTTTGCAAGCTCTTCATTGACCTTTTGAATTTCAATTTCTTCCATCAAAAAGCTAATCAATAGTTCAAATCTTTTTTGAGTATCAAATTCATTCAAAATTTCAAGTTGTTTTGACTCTTCTTTTATAGATAATACAGTTACAGCATCAACAAAGCTGTTAGCATCAGTTATTGCGTCAACTGCTCTCAAAATTTCTGGAGTAAATCTCTTTTCTCCACTAGAATATTCAACAAAATTTTGTTTTGCAGTGCTCATCAAAATTGATTGTGTTGTGCCTGTCATTGGTTTTTCAACAATTGCTTCTGCAGTGCAATAAAGTGATTTGTCATCAACAACAATATCGCTTATTTTTACTCTTTCAAGTCCTTCTGCTTGCACCTTTAAAACAGTTCCTGAATCGTTTATGTCTATAATTTCACACAAGCAACCAACCGGATTGATTGAATCTTCTATGTTTCGAGAAAGATTTGCTTTTGTTTGTGTTACAAAAACAACTTTTTCACCCCTTTTAAATGCTTCAACAATATTGTTTTTTGACATTTCTCGTCTTATATCACAAGTTATTGGCATTTGTGGAAAGCACACAATACCTACCAAAGTTATCAGTTTATACTTTTTAGCTTCTACCATAATTCTCCCTTTTTCTTGCCTATTATACAAGATTGCAAAAAATTTTGCAACTTTATTTGTTTACAAAAAGCATTTTTAATATATTTTTTGTTATAAAACAAAATTTATTATATAAATTATAATAATAAATAAAATCTTTAAAAACAAAAAAAAGACGAGTTTGAAACTCGCCTTACTTTAATCCTTTTGCAATATCTTCAAGTTTTTTTAATCTGTGATATAGTCCACTTTTGCTGATTTTTGTTGTTGATAGTTTTACAAGTTCATCAAGGCTTTCTTCTGGATTTGCAAGTCGAAGGTAAGCAGCATCTTGAAGTGGAATATCTAAACTTTCTAAACCTATTGAATTCTTGATTGTATTTATCGCTTCAATCTCCCTCACACTTGCATCTATTGTCTTTGTAAGATTTCCAGTCAAGCAGTTGTTTTGACGGTTGACGGTGTTTCTTATGGACCTATATGCACTTTCATTTTGAAGTGCCAAAACACCATTGTTTGCTCCAACCACCACAAGCAAATCACTAATCATATCAAGACCTTTAACATATACAACAAACATTTTTTTTCGTTCCATCATCTTGCTGATGATGTCAAAATCTGCAAGCAAAAAACAAAAATCTTTTGCATAAGTTTCATTTGAAAAAACAAATTCAGCATGATAGCCCGTTGTTGAAGCCACCTTGTTTTGTCCATACAAATTTATGTTGCAGGAAAATGCAGTTGTAAAAACTCCTTTTAAGTATGCCCTTGCAGTTGTTTCTTCTTGAATGAGATATTTGCTGATACCTTCTACAAGTTCAAAAAAGCCTTCATCATCTAGTTTGGCAATTTCTATATCCAAAAGTAGTTGTCTTGCAATTGAAGATGGAATGATAACTTCAAATCTATTGCTGTTTGAAAATGGATTTTGAACAATATTGACTTCAACAGCTTCTGCATAACAGTTTTGAACATAATTTTTAATCTTGTCAACAATCTCATCAATTTCAGTATATACCAAAACTTTAAGTCCACTTGAGTTCATTGTTATTTGCCCAGCTGTTTTTATTATTGCAGAAATTTCACTCCTCTCTTCATCTCCAAAAAAGTTGTTTTTTGCAACTTCTTTTTTTAATTCATAACTAAAACTATTCATACTTTCTCCAAACAAACTTTGGCAACTTGTCCAAATTTGCAACCTGACTTTGTGGTATGTTATTTTTTACAACACAGTTGATACCCCTGTTGCATTCACCAACATTGCTTGCAATATGTGCATCACTATCCAAAATGAATGTTGTGCCAAGTTTGACCATATCTTGAATTTCATTTTCTGTAAAACACAATCTTCTTGCATTGAGTTCAATCATAGTCCCTGACTTTAAGCATTCCTTTGCAATTTTAACAGGGTCAACTTTCATTTTTGAACCAAGATGACTGATGATGTTTATTCTGTTTTTTCTTATTGCCTTTATATATGCCATTGTGTTGGCTTCAATAATCTCTTTTGTGTATTTATTCTTTTTGTATGCCTTTGAATTTGGTCTAAAGAAATTGAAATATTCTTTTGCTGACTTTGGCAAACCAAATGTGTGATAACCCATAACAACATAGTCAAACCACTTTTGTTCTTCTTCAGTTAAATCAATGTCGCCTTCGCTAGAAATCAAATTTGCTTCAATTCCTAGATATATTTTTATTGGATATATCTTTTGCAATCTTTCAATTTCTGCACGCATTTTTTTTATATTTCTTCTTCTCACACCAAAAAAAACATGGTTGAAGCCATGCTCTGTTATGCCAATTTCCTTTAGTCCTTTTTCTACTGCAACCCTAACATTTTCTTCTATTGTGCTTTTGCCATGATGATTTCGGCTATATTTTGTGTGTGTGTGATAATCTCCAAAAAGTATCATAAAAACTCTCTTTGTTGACAAAATGCCAACCACTTTACTCTAAAAATTTTACTTCTGGCTCTGGAACAAAGCCATAGTTTTCAAAAATTTTTTGTTGTATATATTTTATCATTTTTTGATAGTCTTGGCAAGTGGCATTGCCCACATTTATAACAAACCCTGCATGTTTTTTGCTTATTTGTGCACCACCTATTGCAAAACCCTTCAAACCCAAATTGTCAATAATTTGACCAATTGCAAAATTGTTTTGTCTTTTGAATGTGCTACCAAAAGATGGCTTGTCATAAGGTTGACTCGCAATTCTTTTGTTGAACACTTCCATTTGTTTTTTTTCTATTTCTTTTGAATTTGATTTTTTGAGATTTAGTTTCACACCAAGAACCAAAATGCTTTTATCTTGCAAATAACTTCTTCTATAAGAAAATTTCATTTTTTTGTTTGATATTATTTTTGTTTTACACCCATCAAAAATTTTTATGTATTCAACAAAATTGCCAATTTCATTTCCATAAGCACCTGCATTCATTATGACAGCCCCACCCACACTGCCTGGGACCCCATACAAAAACTCTAAACCACCAAGTTCTTTTTCTTTTAAAAATTTTCCCAAAGCAAATAAGTTCACACCACTTTCAATATACACACTGGTATTTTTAACTCTAATTTTTTTGAGTTTATTTGTGCAAATAATCACCCCATCAAAGCCATTATTGCTGACAAGCAGATTTGTTCCATTTCCAACTATGTAATATTTTATGTTCAACTTCAAGAGTTGTCTTACAAGTTCCATTGCTTTTTTTTGTGTGTTTGGAATAACAAAAACTTTGGCAACACCACCAACCTTGCAACTTGTGTGTTTTTTCATTGGCTCATCTCTTTTATATTCAATATTTAATTGAGATAAAATATCAAAAACTTTATTCATCAAAATCATTTATGAATTATTGTCAAAACTTGTTACTTTATCACAACTGAATCAAATGCATTTGTCCTGTTTTTTTCCAACAATTCTTTTGAACTAAAACAATTTTCGCTTTTGAGATTTTGTCCTAACACTTT
>CAMOHL010000073.1 GCA_946615295.1 uncultured Clostridia bacterium | reverse complement strand
ATGCTATTTTTCTTTTTTTAACAATTCCAAAGTGATTTTTGCTGACAAATTTTCAGCTTCCTTCTTGCTTGTCCCTTCGGCGATACCGTATGTTTTTTCATTTATCTTTATTGCGATTTTAAAAATTGGTGCATGTGCTGGTCCAGTTTTTGACAACTGAACATACTCAAACTCTTTATCATCAAACTGTTGCAAATATTCTTGCAGTTCAGATTTATAGTCCCTAGTTTTTGTGTGAACTGTTTCAACTAGCTCTTTTGAATATTTTAAACTACTATATATAAATTTTTTACAAGTTTCTAAATTCGAGTCCAAAAACATAGCTCCAACAATAGATTCATACAAGTCCCCCATAACATTTGTTGACTTTTCTGGATTAAAATTGCAACATAGCAAAAATTTTTCAAGCTGATTGTCTTTTATAAAATCACTCACATATTCACTACTAACCAAATATGCTCTTATCTTGCTTGACACTCCTTCATCAAAATCAAAGTTGTCAAACAAATATTTTGTTGTGCAAAAATTGAGGACACTATCCCCCAAAAATTCATATCTTTCATTGCTTATTAGCGAATGTGCATAAGCATACGAACTATGAGTAAATGCAACTTGCAAAAACTCTTTGTTTGAAAAACTATATCCAATTTTATTTTCTATTGTTTGAATATTTTCAGCTGACAACATAATAACTCCAATTTTGTTTTAAATTTATTCTTCGATTTTTATATCCAAATTTGTAACAGCAGTAGAAATGTTTTCTATGAGTTTGCTTTGTCCAAGCTCATAGCATTGTTTTATTGATTGATAAAAACTTTCTGCTTTGCTACTTCCATGACATTTAATGACAACTTTGTTTACTCCCAAAAATGGTGAGCCCCCATATTGATTATAGTCAAAACTTGACTTTAATCTTTTGAAAGTTCCCTTCATAAACAAATAGCCAATTTTGCTCATTGTGTGTGATTTGATATCTGTTTTCAAAATATCAAGCAATGTTTTAAGTGTTCCTTCGCATGATTTTAATGCAACATTGCCCGCAAAACCGTCTGCAACGACAACATCATAATCACCACTCAACAAATCTCTTGCTTCCATATTACCAACAAAGTTAATTGGCAATTCTTTCATATATGGAAATGTTCTTTTTACAAGGTCATTGCCCTTGTGGTCTTCTGTTCCAACACTCAAAAGTGCAACCCTTGGATTTTTTATTCCAAACATTGTTTCAGCATATCTGCTTGCCATCAAAGCAAAATGGATGAGGTTTATTGGCTTACAATCCATATTTGCACCGCTGTCAGTCAAAATAACAGGTGTACCTTTTATAGTTGGCAAAACTGGTGCAAGCACAGGTCTAGAAACTCCCTTTAGTCTACCAACCTTCAAAAAGCCACCAGTTAGAACAGCACCTGTGCTACCAGCTGAAACAATACCCAAACAGTTTTCATCATTTTTTAGCATATCAAATGCTTTGACAAGCGAACTTTCAGTTTTTGTTCTTATGGCTGTTGTTGGACTTTCATCATTTGTTATAACATCCTGAGCATCAACAATTTCAACTCTATCTCCTAAATCAAATTCGCTTGCTAGTTTTTCTAGCTCTTCTTTTTTTCCTGTCAATACAACTTTTAAATCTTCAATTTTTTCCAATACAATTTTTGTTCCTTTAACAACTTCTAGTGGTGCATTGTCGCCACCATAAGCATCAATAACAACTTTTTTATATTCCATTTCTTCCCCTTTGTTTTTTTTGATTATTACTGAAAATTGCAAAAAAATTGCTATATTTTTCAAAAAATCACTGTTTTTTTATATATTTTCTTAATATTTTTTATTATTGTAACACAATTTTTTATTTTTTTGACTAAAACTAAAAAATTATTCAATCATCTTTTTCAATTCTTTTTCATCAATAATTTTTATGCCTAATTCTAGACCTTTTTGATATTTTGAACCCGGTTCTTCTCCAAGCAAAATAAAATCTGTTTTTTTACTAACTGAAGAAGTTACTGTTCCACCATTATCTTCAATAAGTTTTGTGGCTTCATCTCTCGAAAGTGATGGCAAAGTGCCTGTTAAAACAAAAGTCATACTAGATAGTTTTTGAGATTTTTCTTCTTTGTAGTCTAAAACCTTTACACCTTTTTCAAAGAGTTTGTTGATAATTTCAATATTGTTTTCATTTTTAAAATATTCGACAACGGATTCACTCATAACATCGCCAAAATCAAAAATGTTGTTTATTTGTTCTACACTAGCATTTTTGAAATTTTCAATGGTTTTGAACTCCTTTGCTAGAAGTTTTGCACTCTTTTTTCCAATATTTAAAATTCCTAGTGAATAGATAAATTTGTCTAATTCAACAGTTTTTGAATTTTCTATGGCATTTAAGAGATTTGTTATTTTTTTATCCTTAAAGCCATCAAGTTTTTTTAGGTCTTCTTCTTTTAAATTATAAATATCAGCAACATTTGTAACACCAAGAATTTCAAATAATTGTTTTGATGTCTTATCTCTAATTCCAATCAAATTCATAGCATCTCTGCTTGCATAGTGAGTTAGTCTATCAACGATTTGTTCTGCACAATGGAATGTGTTTTTGCAAAATAGATTTGCACCAATTTCTACAAGTTTTGAACCACAACTTGGACAATACTCAATTTTTTGAATTGGAGTGCTATCTTCGGTTTCTCTTGCAACTCCCAAAATTTCAGGTATAACTTCATTGCTTCTTCTAACAAACACATAGTCGTTGAGTTTAACCTTTTTTCTTAAAATATCATTGTAGTTGTTAAGTGTTGCTCTCTTTACGGTTGCACCAGCAAGTTCAACAGGCTCAATCTCTGCAATTGGGGTAATTTTTCCTGTTCGTCCAACCTGCCAAATAATGTTTGTGAGTTTTGATGACATTTCTTGTGCTTCAAATTTGAAAGCTATTGCCCATCTTGGAAATTTTGCAGTGTAGCCAAACATCTTTCTTTCGCTTATATCATTTATTTTTATAACTGCTCCGTCAATCAAAAAGTCAAGTTTGCTTTTTTCAACATCTATTTGCTTGACTGCCATCTCAACTTCTTCAATTGTATTGCAAATTTTCCAATCATCACACACATTGAAGTGATTATCTTTCAAAAATTTGTGTGATTCAACTTGTGTTTTTATGTCAAAGTTATCAATATAATTTATACTATAAAATATAACATCCAAATTTCTACTCTTTGTTACTTTTGGGTCAAGGTTTCGAATTGCACCAGCTGCAGCATTTCTGGCATTTTTGAGTGGTTCTTCTGCTGTTTTGTTATATTTTGAAAGTTCACTCAATTTCATTATTGCTTCGCCTTGCACAATAACCTTGCCTTTGTAGTCAATTTTTAGTGGAACAGTTCTTATCGTCTTGACCTGTTCTGTTACATCTTCTCCAACAAAGCCATTTCCTCTTGTTGCAGCATTTACCAAAATTCCATTTTCGTAAGTTATGCTTATTGTCAAGCCATCATATTTATATTCAACAAAAAAGTTGATATTTTTGTTCTTTGCTTTTTTGTCGTTTAGCCAATCTGTTAAATCTTGATATTGATTGCATTTTTCCAAGCTATACAATGTGATTTCGTGAGTATATTTTTTGAAAGCAGAAAGTGGCTCTCCACCAACTTTTTTGGTTGGAGAATCAGGCAATACAACACCTGTTTTTGCTTCCATTTCCAAAAGTTTGTCATACAATTTATCCCACTCTGCATCAGATATTGTTGGATTATCCAAACAATAATAGTTGTAGTTGTGATAATTGATTAAATTTACAAGCTCTTGCATTTCGTCCATAATAAATCCTCTTTGCAATTTTTATAAATCATTATTATTTTTAACAATTATATCTTTTTTATTGGTGCAAAACCCAAACTCAAAGTTTTGTTGCCAAAATTGTCAAAATCAATTTTGATAAGCTTTGCAGTTTTGTCAACACTTGTTACAAATCCTACACCAAAATTTGGATGAAAAACTCTATCTCCTGCCAAAAACTCTTGAGTTTTTGTTGTTGTTATGTTTTTGTGCATAAAACTGCTTAAACTGCCACCAAAATTTGTCTTTTTTTGTGGTGCTACATAAGTGCTATCATCATTTTCAAAGTTTGAAAATTTTGTTTCTTTTTCATATCCAAGTTCCTTCAAAAATCTGCTAACAACTGAATAATTTTGCTTGCCATACATAAATCTTGATTTTGAACAAGTCAAATACAATCTTTCTTTTGCTCTAGTTATGGCAACATACATCAATCTTCTTTCTTCTTCAATATCAGTTTCATCTGCATCAAGTCTAACAATAGGAAAGAACTTTTCTTCTAGTCCAACAACAAATACAACTTTGAATTCTAGACCTTTTACACTGTGAATTGTTGCAAGTGTAACAGTATCATTTGTGTCGTTATATTCATCAATATCTGTTGCAAGTGAAACTGTTTGTAAAAAGTCAACCAGGTTTTTGTCTGGATTGTCATCTTGATAGTTTTTTATGTTTTGCAATAGTTGACCAATATTCAATTTTCTGTTGTAATCTTCATCTGTATCTTCTGCATATTCGT
>CAMOHL010000072.1 GCA_946615295.1 uncultured Clostridia bacterium | reverse complement strand
CAAACTATCAATGTAGTCATTTGTAAATTTGTCACAAGTAACATATATAACTTTTGCATCGGGATTGTTTGTTTTTATGTAGTTACCAATTGCATGCATCAAATGAGTTTTGCCTAATCCAACTCCACCATATATAAAGAGTGGATTGAATTTCATACCCGGATTTTCTGCCACTGCCCTACTTGCCGCATAGACAAATTCGTTGCTCTTTCCAACAACAAAACTTTCAAAGGTATATTTTGGATTGAACTGAATATTTGTGCTAGTGTCTTTTTTTGTGATTTCTGCTGGCTTTGTTTCTGCCTCTTGTGGAGTAAAAACTTCTTTTTCGTCAGGGCTAATGATTTTGAAACTATCAACACCTTCAAAACTATCAAAAATTGCAAGTTTGAGTTGAGGACCACAAAGTTCGTTGCATCTCTTTTTTGCTGTTTCACTATTTGCCATAACAATCAAACAACCATCCTTTATTGATAGTGGTTCCAAAGTTTTAACCCACAAATCAAAAGTTATGGTTGTTACTTCATTTATCATTAAATCTAAAACTGTTTTCCAACTTTCATTTATATTTTGCATAATTTCATTTTAAAACAAATATAAACAAAAGTCAAACAACAAAAATCAATTTACTTAATTTTATTATTTTGATAAAATATAAAAGAAAAATCAAAAAACAAGTCAAAAACTTTTGGAGGATAAAAAGTGTTTGTAGAAAATTTGGAACTGAACAATTTTAGAAACTATCAAACAGAAAAAATAAAGTTTTCGCCAAATATCAACTTGATTGTTGGAAAGAATGCACAAGGCAAAACATCTATTTTGGAAGCAATTTACTATTCAGCAATAGGCAGGTCTGCAAAGACAACAAAAGATAGTGAATTGATAAATTGGTCAAAAGATAGAGCAAACTTCAAGTTGAAACTTTTGAAAGAAAGTGGCACAAAGGAGATTGAGATAAATTTTTCTAGAAGTCAAAAAAAATCAATTAGAGTTAATGGTGTAAATCTCTTGAAAATTGGTGATTTACTTGGAAATATTGCAGTTGTGTTTTTTTCTCCAGATGAACTTAAACTTGTCAAAGATGCCCCACAAGACAGAAGAAAATTTTTGGATACGGACATATCACAACTTTCAAAAAACTATTTTTATTTACTTACAAAATACAACAAAATTCTTGATCAAAGAAACAAACTTTTGAAATCTTTTGAAGATAAAAAGCTGATAGAGCAAACACTGCCAATATGGGATAGTCAACTTGCAGATGTTGGAAGTCAAATAATTTTGTATAGAACAAACTTTTTGGAAAAGCTCAAAGTTATTGCAAACAAGGCACACTCTTACATTACAAGTGGTGAAGAGAATTTGGAACTTGAATATGCAGGAATTGTTGGAGAAACAGTTGAGGAAATAAAACAAAAGTTGATTGAGGGGCTACATCAAACAAGAGAAAAGGATATAAAACTTGGATATACTAACATAGGCCCCCATCGAGATGATATAAAATTGGTTGTCAATTCTGTTGACATAAGAAGTTTTGGCTCGCAAGGTCAACAAAGAACAGTGGCACTCAGTTTGAAACTAGCAGAACTAGAAATCTTTAAGGAAGAAATTGGAGAATATCCGGTTTTGCTTTTGGATGATGTTTTGAGCGAACTTGACCAAGAAAGACAAAGAAGACTACTTGCCTATGCAAAAAACTTGCAAACACTAATCACAGCAACACAATATGACCCATTTATGTTTCAAGATGTGAATATTATAAAAATCGAAAAGGGAAAAGTTATTGATTAACTTTCCCCTTTTTTGAGAAATTTGACTATTGACAAAAACTGACTTGCTATATATAATAATTATATAATTGCAGAAAGTATGTGTGCTGGAGGTTTTTATGAATTTATTTTATGCTTACTTGAGTGATAAAAAGACCGAAGAAGAGAGAATTAAGGATTATATTCTACAATATAAACAAGAAAGACAGAAATTCAAGAATAATAACTTGAAATTTTTGATGCTTGAAGATAGAAACACTCTTGAAAATATCACAACAAAAATGGTTTGGGAAGAAATAGAAGATTATACAAAGGAAGGACTAAATCCAAAAAATATCGTTTTTGCATTTTTTAATGACCATAAGAAAAAGACATTTTCAAAAAAAGAAATGTATAATTTGATGAAAATCACAGAAATTCTCAAGCCTTTGGGAATTAGTGTTGGAATATACGATTATCAAGATGTTTATGATTATCACAAGGTTAACAATGCTCAAAAAATTTTGATGAATAATGTAAATGCAATAAAACAATTGCATTATTCTCCTTTAGAAAAACTTATGCATGCATATTTTGTTGTTGCAAGAAATAGATATGTTTCTGCAACTGAAGAAGAATCAGAATCAATATCTAGATCGGTTTATGGAGTTTTGAATAGCGACAAAATGGTTTGTTCTGGCTATTCGGAATTGTTGAAAGCAGTTGTAAAAGAACTTGATGATGAAAACTTGAAAGTTTTTGCAAACGATGTGGCGATAAAAGATAAAAAAGATAAAAAAGATAAAAAAGAAAAAAAAGTTGATATTGAATTTCACCAAAATAATATCGTTTATATCAAAGATGAAAAGTATAACATTGATGGATTTTACTATTTAGACCCAACATGGGATACAAGTGTTGATATGGAAACAAATGAAGATTTAATTGACAGTGTGAAGCACTTTTTGGTTGAAATTTCTCAAATCAAGTATGTAAAGGAAAAAAATGCCATAGCAGATTTTAATGAAAACAGTGGTGAAAATTTCTCACTATCAGAAAGTTTAGCAAAAAATTCTAGTGCTGTTAAGAAAAAGGATAAATTCAAATTTAAAAATGCAGTAAATCTTTTAGACCCAACAAATGCATCAGTTTCAAGCGACAAGGCAGATCTTGAAAGAGAGTTTAGGAACTATAGAAAAAATAGTAACAGCGACAGTATTCTTACTGAATATTTGGTGGGAAGAAAAGATTTTAGAGATTATGTTGTTTTAAATCAAATAGAAAAAGATTTGAAAAAGAAGAATAGTGATTTTGATGTATCATTAAACAACAACATAAAAAAAGCATCAAAGAATATAAAAACACTAAATGCAATTAAGGATAAAAAAATTATATGGAACTTTTTAAATGAACACTCTCCACATGTTGCAATAGGACCAATTCAAACAGCTATGCACAAAGTTTTTAAAAATATGTATGGTGGAACAAAGGATGCAATTTCTGCTCTTGCTTATGAAACTTTGAAATATAACATTATGGATTCAAAATTTATGTTTGACAAAAAAGCAAAAACTGCACTCACCGAATGTGAAGATATAAAATAACAACAAATAGCAAATAAAAGATAAAAATACTTGCAAGAAAAATATTGCAGTATTTTTATTTGAAGGGGATTTTATGAACAAAAAAGGTATTTGCCTATTTTTTGGCTTTGCAATGAAACCAACTGAATATGAAAAGATGATAAAAGAAAACCATTTTGACTGCATCATAACAAATGCTGACAAGAGATTTGACTATCAAAATGGAACTATCGCAAAACAAGTGAAACTTTGCAAAAAATATGGTCTTGAACTTTCTAGCTTACATATGGCATATCACGGCAACGACTTGACAAAATTTTGGACAGACTCTAAAGAAGGCGATAAACTTGAAAAGAATTTGATAAGAGATGTTAAAACGGCAAAAAAATATGGATTTACTTGTGTGGTTGTTCACTTGGAGGGAAAAGCAAGTCAAATTGGATTTGATAGATTGAAAAGAATTTTGAAATATTGTGAAAAATATGATATTCCACTTGCACTAGAAAATATTGGACATTTTGCACTTTTGAAAGTTGTTTTTGACACAATAGAAAACAAATACTTAAAGTTTTGTTTTGATATTGGGCATCAAAATGTGTTTGAAAAAGAGTATGACTGTTTGAAAGAATTTGGAGATAAACTCATAACATTGCACTTGCATAGCAACAATGGTGTTAAAGATGAGCATACTCTAAAAAAATATGGAAACATTGATTGGGAAACATTTGCTAAGCGACTTGCAAAACTCAATCCAAACATCAATTTGGACTATGAAATTTTGATGCACACAAGGCACTGTGAAAGAGCAAGTGATGTGTTGAGAGAAGTGTATGCCGAAGCATGTGAACTCGAAAAAATGATTGAAAAATATAAAAACATATAAAAATCAGCATAGCCTGCTGATTTTGTTTTTTTATAAGCGAAAAGCAACTGAAAATTTATTATAATTGACACAAAATAGAAAAAATGATAAAATTAAAATATGGAGAAAAATATGGAAGAAAAAGAAACAAACATCTATCAACAAACTATAGACAAGTGGGGAGAAACTGCGCAACTTGACCAAATGATTGAAGAAATGGCAGAACTCACACTTGCAATAAGTAAATATAAAAGACAATTTAATGACTCACTACTCGACTATCAAAAGGTGGGGGTTATGGAAAATTTGTATGTTGAAATTGCAGATGTCAAAATGATGATTGAACAAATGGAATATATGTTTGGACAAGAAAATGTTGACAAAGCATATCAAAAACAAATGGAAAAACTAAAAAGAGAACTTAATAACTAATTTAAAAAAATCAAGA
>CAMOHL010000071.1 GCA_946615295.1 uncultured Clostridia bacterium | reverse complement strand
GCTCTTGTGATGAGTTTTACTGATCTGATTGCATCATCATTACCAGGAATAACAACATCAACCATATCAGGATTACAATTTGTGTCGATAAGTCCAATAACTGGAATACCCAAAAGTTTTGCTTCTTTTACACAAATTTCTTCTTTCTTGCTATCAACAACAAAGATAAGACCAGGAACTTTTGTCATATCCTTAATTCCACCAAGGAATTTTTGAAGTTTTTCTTGTTCGTTTTTGAGACTTGCAACTTCTTTTTTAGGAAGGAAATCAAATTCTCCTGTTTTTTCCATTTGTTCAAGTTTGTTGAGTCTTTCAATTCTTGAACGAATTGTTTTGAAGTTTGTGAGTGTTCCACCAAGCCAACGGCTGTTGATGTAATATTCACCACATCTTTCTGCTTCTTCCTTAACTGCATCTTGAGCTTGTTTTTTTGTTCCAACAAACAAAACTCTCTTTCCATCTTTAACAGCATCACGAACATAAGCATAAGCTGCATCAATGAGTTCTGATGTTTGTTCAAGATTTATGACATGAATATCATTACGGCTAGTGTAGATATATCTTGCCATTTTTGGATTCCACTTTCTTGTTTGATGACCAAAGTGAACTCCTGCTTCTAATAATTGTTTCATTGAAATAACTGACATAAAAAAATCCTCCTCGTTTAGTCCTCCCAAATGCTTTAAAATCTCTGCTAACAACCACAATTTGTGGCAACGGTCGCAAATATGCATAAGGTGTGTATTTTTGAAACACTTTATTTTAACATAAAAAAAATTTAATTTCAAGTGTTTTATATATGTTTTATTTTAATATTATATAAATTATTTCACTAAAAAAATAAAAAAAGACAAACCAATCTCGGTTTGTCTAAATTTTATTAGTCTTCAGAAATAATTTCCTTGATTTCCAATATTTCTTCCCATGTGAGAGAAGTAAGTTTTTTGTATGCTTCTGCATAAGCCATTTTAAGTTCAATTGGCATTTCTTCGTTTTTGTTTGAAATTTCGACTGCTTTTTTTGCTGATTGCATAAGTTCTTCTTTATTTGTGTAATCCTTACTCAAGAGCATCTTCTCCATAATATTAAAACTTAATTCCAAAATTTTGATTCTTGTTTTATTATCCATTATAAACACATCTCCTTATCCAATTCATTTTCTGCATAAGTTCTTTCAATGTCTGCCTTGACATCTTCATTCTCTTTTTCGTTGAGCTTATACTTATCTTTTTTTATCACTGAATACAAATACTTGTAGTTTTCAACCAATTTTAATGCAGTTTGTTGATTTTTGTCAATTGATTTGTCGTTTTTATCTAATATTCCAGCTTCAATATTTTCTTCTTCCAAAGTAAGTTTTCCAGCCAAATCGTTTAGAGCTTTGTAAAAGTTTTCTACTTCTTGCTTAAACTCTTTGTCGCCATTCAATCTGTTATCATAAACCAAATTGTTTGAAAGGAACTCTCCAACACTCAATGCCAAACTTTCAATAATATTTGAGTCTATTCTCTCAATTTTACCTTGTTTTGATAATGTTTGATTGATTTTTTCAATGGTTTCGCTTACCTTTTCATCTGTGTATTCATAGGTTGTTTTGTCAGAGTTAACCATATTGTCAGAAACATCTTCAAGATAGTTTTCAACCAAATTGTTAAATATAACTTTGAACTTATTTGTTTGTTTGAGTAATCTTTTATCAACCTTAATATCCAACATTGAAACATTTTTGTTGATTGTATTTTCTTTTAGTTGTTCTCCCAATTTTGATGTGTCAATAATCTTGTCAATTATTTTTGTGATTGTTGACTTGTTAAGATTAAAATAAGGAACACTATTTGCAAGCAATATATCTTGTATTTTCACTGTGAATAACTTTGCAAGTTCTGGTATCATACCACTAACTTCATTTGATTCAAGGTCAACATGATAGATTTTGTCAGTGAAAATTTCTGCTGCTTGATATGCTGTTTTTGTGTCTTTTGCCATTGCAATATCTTTTTGAAGAACTCTAACATTCTTTTTGCTGACTGATACTTGATTTGGAATGATTTTGTTATGAACTTGTTGCAAATGATTTGCTACATCTTTTCTAAAATTAACCAAATCAATATTCTTTTTTGCCAAACTCTTTGAAACACTCAATTTGTTATAGATATCACTAGCATTTTGATAACTTTCATACAATGAGTCCAAGAACACATCTTGAACTGTGCTAAAAAGTCTTGTGTCATAAGGCAATTTGCCTTTTTCGGTCAAAGCAGTATGTTTTGAAAAATCTATTTCATCAACATCAATTTCTGATTCAGGACTCTTTGAAACAACTTTTTGCGTTTCATTTTTGTTGTTTTCAATTTTTTCGTTTTCAAGCTGTGAATTGCTTAATTTTGCATTTTTGCTAGCATCTTCTCTTGCATTAGCTTCAATTTCATTTTTTGCTTCTTCTTCACAGTTTTTTCTTATTTCGTCATAATGTCTTTGCCACTTTTCAAGACACTTTTGGTAATATTTTGTTTTTCTTAATTTACCAACATAAGCATCATAGTCATTTGGATGACGGTTTTTTATGTTGTTTATACCAGTTTCAATTTCATTTTTTTCAACTTCAATAGCTTGTTTAAATTTTTCATTTACAATCGCATTAAAATCATCATCTACTTTAACTGTTTGTTCATTTTCAACATTTTGCTGATTTTGCTCTTGCATTTGTTTGCGAACTTCGTCAATGCTTGGGCCTAAATCAAACTCCATATCGTCTATATTTTCGTTTTCTGCTTGAGTTTGTATTGCACTGCTTGATTGACTTTCTTTTTGCATTTGTGCACGAACTTCTTCAATATCTGGTCCCAAATCAAATTGCATATTTTCAATATCTTTTGCAAGATTATTTTCAGCATCAACAATTTCGGCATCAACAACATTATCGTTATTGTTACTTAATTTATTAGCAATATCATTGCCTGCAATCAAATTCAAATCGCCTATTATGTTTTGATTGTTAAACAAAGAGATATCACCATTTTCTACTTGCTTGTCGTTCTTTTTTTTATCAATTGCCATACAATACTCCTATATAATTTTTAATATTATATCATAGTGTATTTTTTTTTGCAATAGTCAAATGAAACTTTTTATATTTTTTTGTTATGTTTATAATTTATATATATTTGAAACAAAACAACAAATATTTTTGAGTAAAAAGCACAAAAAGTTTGTTTAAAAAATATTTAAAAAAATTTTGAATATTTTGTATATTTTGAAAAATTTTTCAGAAAAATGCACAAAAATATGCAATATTTTAATAAAAAACTGATATTTTTTAATATTTTTTTAAAATTTTTTAACATTTTATATAAATCATAAAAATTTAATCTTTGTTAAAAAATTTGAATTTTGAATTAATTTTTGTATAAAAAAATGCAAGAATAAATCTTGCATTAGTTTTGTTTATTTCTGTTTTCAAAGAAATTTTTTGTTTGGAACATCAACCTGATATCATCAAGTGCTTCAATTTTTAGGAACACTCTTGAATTGGCTGAAGTGATAAAGAACACTTCTCCTCGAGTTGCTTGAACAATTGCTTGTTGCTCGTCTTGGTTGATTCCACCAGCATTTCGATATAGTTCAACAAGGTCGCTCATATCATTTGGAGCAAGTGGCAAAACCATTGTGAATTGGCTGGCATTGATGATTGCTGTTGATTGCTTTTGAATTGCAGTTGAACCAACAAAGTCCTTGATGTTTTGTGTGATGATGATTTGCATACCATCATACTTTCTGATTCTCTTTGCAAGGTCTTCCATAAAGTTAAGAGCAATTGGATATTCTTCATCAATAAAGACATGGGCTTCGTCGACAGTAACAATAATTTTTCTTCTGCCTGGGTCAGCTTCTCCATAGCCCATCATTGAGTTATAATCTTTGTTTCGAATAATTTCATTGTTGAGATATCTCAAAACAAGAAGCATTTGTGCATTTGCAAGAGTTTTGTTGCTGTTTGCCAAAAGCGAACGGAAACTGAACACAACAAAGTTTTCTTTTGTTTCAAGTGTTGTTGGACCATTCCAAAGAGTTGCATTTCTTCCACCAGTTGCAAACTTTTTGATATACAATTCCATTGTTTGATATATTCGTTTGATATACTCATCTGTTTCCTTGTCAATATCTCTCAAAATTAGTTTATACAAATCATCAAATATTGGAAAATCTTCTGGTTTTAGTTTTTCAAAATCTGTGTTACTATCAATACCCTTATTTTTGTAACATTCAATAACCAAACTGTTTACTTTTTCAAACGCATCACTATTGATACCTGCCAAAATAATGTGGAAAAATTCTTCCAAAAATTGCAAGTGTGCTGAATAGTCATCAAGTGCAACTTCACTGTCGTCATCGCCCTTCAAACTTGGTGTGATGTGGAATGGATTGATTCTACCTTGAAGTCCACTACCAACATCAATAGTTTTTCCACCCAAATTATGAGCAAGATTGACATATTCACTTTCTGGGTCAAGAACGAAAATACGGCTGTTATCACCAGCAAGATTTGACAGAATATCCTTTGTGGCAAATGATTTACCACCTCCAGATTTTCCGATGACCATCATATTACTGTTGACACGTTCTTCGTCACGTCTAAAGAAGT
>CAMOHL010000070.1 GCA_946615295.1 uncultured Clostridia bacterium | reverse complement strand
ACAATGAATTTTGTTTGCTATCCACCAGAAGATGAAATGCCTTGGAAGTATTTTAATTTTGCAAAGGTAAAATAAATGTGGCTCGTATAAATTTTTTCTAGGCTGGTGTTTTGCAATGCCGTCTAAAAATACATATCGCCACCTGTGAAAAAGAATATGACAAAAATGTTTTTGCTATATAGAGTAAAAAATAATTTATATTATAAAAAAAGTGCAATTTGCACTTTTTTTAATCACATAATTCTACAAAACAAACAGGATAAAATAACACTCAAAAATGTTGCAAATAGTGCAATAGGTATGGCAATGCCTAATTTTTTTACTGATGTTTTTGAAAAGTAAACAGTGCTTACATAAAACACAGTATCGCTACTTGCAAGTATCACACTTGCACATCTTGAAATGTAACTGTCAACTCCATAAGTGTCAAATATATTTTGCAAAATTGCAAGGCCCCCACTACCACTAAATGGCTTTAGGATTGCAAGTTTTGTGAGTTCAACTGGTATTCCAAGAAAATTGAAAACAGGAGAAAGTATATTTGTTAAAACATCACTCAATCCACTTGCATCAAAGATTTCAATAAACACAAAAACTGCAACAATATATGCAAATATGTCAAACACGAGGGGGAGTGATTCCTTTGCACCAACAACAAAGCTATTGTATGGTTTTGTTTTTTTTATTGTTGCAAAAACAAGCAAAACAAATATAAGTATTGGCATTATGTAACTACTTATCATTTTTTCTTTTCCTTATCTTAAAAATCAATTTTGTGATAAAAATTGTTATAACCCCCGTTATAATGCTAGTGCAAATTGTTGGCCAAATTATGCTAGCGACATTTTGACTGCCACTGCTTGCCCTAAGTCCCATTATTGTTGTAGGAATGAGTTGAAACGACAAGCAGTTCACAATCATCAACATAATCATAGGGTTGTTTATTTTGCCTGTCTTGTCATCAAGACCTTTCATTGCATTTATCGCACTTGGTGTTGCAGCATTTCCAAGTCCCAAAATATTGCTACTCAAATTGATTGCAATTTGCTGTTTTGTGTATTGGTCAATGTTTTTCCCAAACAAAAAATTTATGATAGGAGATAGGAGTTTTGCAAGTTTTTTTGAAAACCCAGTATCATCCAAAATTTTGAGTAATCCAAGCCAAATTGCATAAACAGCAATCAAACTTATGCAAAGTTTAACAGATTTTTCTCCTGCAGAAATCATTGTTGGTATCAAAATTTCTTGAGATTTAATGATAACCAAAACAGTTCCAACAAGCATTACAACAATCCAAACTATGTTCATATAACTATGTATGCAAATTTTTCTAAAATTATGAAATGTTATATATTAAATATATTTTTTAAATAATATTTTACAAATAATAAATAATTTGATATAATATTCAAGATTATTTTAGGAGCGATTATGGAAAAAGAAAAGTTTTATATCACAACACCAATTTACTATATGAGTGGAGTTCCACACTTGGGAACATGTTCAACCACCGTTTATGCAGATTCACTTGCAAGGTTCAACAGACTTCTTGGCAAAGATGTTTTCTTTTTGACAGGAACTGATGAGCATGGTCAAAAGGTTGCAGAAAAGGCAGAAAGTCAAGGCAAAACACCAAAAGAATTTTGTGATGATTTGGATAAAAAGTTTAAGGAAATTTGGAATATTCTTGGAATATCTTATGATAAATATATAAGAACAACAGATGATTATCACATCGCAACAGTGCAAAAAATATTTCAAAAACTCTATGACAAAGGCGATATATATCTTTCAAAGTATGAAGGCTTGTATTGCACACCATGTGAAACATTTTTCACAGAGAGTGAACTTGTTGATGGAAAGTGTCCTGTTTGTGGCAGAGAAGTAAAAAAAGCAGAAGAAGAAGCATATTTCTTCAAACTTTCAAAGTATGCAGAAAGAGTTAAAGATTACATCTTGTCAAATCCAGAATTTGTAAAACTCGATGCAACAAAAAATGAAATGCTTTCATTCATAAATCAAGGACTAAACGATTTGTGTGTGTCAAGAACATCAGTCAAATGGGGTATTCCAGTTCCATTTAATCAAAATCACACAATATATGTTTGGATAGATGCTCTTCCAAACTATATTTCAGCACTTGGCTATTTGAGTGAAGATGACAGCTTGTTCAAAAAATATTGGCCAGCTGATGTGCATCTTATGGCAAAAGAAATTGCAAGATTTCATATCATAATTTGGCCTGCAATCTTGATGGCACTTGATTTACCACTTCCAAAGGTTATTCATGCTCATGGTTGGCTCACTCAATCAGGAGTAAAGATGGGCAAAAGTCTTGGAAATGGTTTCAATCCATTTGTGCTTTGTGATAGATATGGCGTTGATGCAGTTAGATATTATCTTTTGAAAAATGGTCCAATTTTGGGTGATGCACCTTATGACAACGAGTCATTTTTGAAACTCATCAACACTGATCTTGTCAATGACCTTGCAAACTTACTATCAAGAACATCTGCAATGCTTGTTCAAAATTTTGAAGGCAAACTTCCAAAACTTTCAAACAACTTGCAAGAAGTTGACAACAATTTGATTGCTGAAACAATTTCTATGGTTGAAGATGTAAAAAAATATATGGATAAGCTCGAGCCAAACAATGCTTTGCAAGTGATTATGAAGGTTGTTAGACTTGCAAACAAATATATTGAAGACACTGCACCTTGGAAGGAAAAGGATAATGTTGAAAGACTTGGCGACATTTTGCACAATCTATATTTTGTGCTTCATTCTGTTGCTGTGCTGCTTCAAGCATTCATTCCACAAACTGCAGAAAAAATATTTGTCGCTCTAGACAGCAATGATAAAACAATCGAGAGCATATCTTTGGACTACAACAAACAAATTGAAGGAAATTTGGTAACAAAAACAGCAATGTATCAAAGACTCGATATTCAAAAAGAAATAAAGTATCTAGAAGTAGATTCTATAAAGGAAAACAAAGTGGAACAAAAAGAAGAAAAAGTTGAAGAAACAAAAAAAGAATTTATCACATTTGATGATTTTGAAAAAATAGAAATTAAGGTTGGCAGAATTTTGACTGCTGAAAAAGTTGAAAATGCCGACAAATTGTTAAAGTTTGCTGTAAAGATTGGCAGTGAAGAAAGAACTATTGTTTCTGGAGTTGCAAAACATTATGAGCCAGAATATTTGGTTGGAAAAGAAGTTTTGGTTGTTACAAATTTAGCTCCTAGAAAGATTAGAGGAATTGAAAGCGCAGGAATGATTTTGTATGCTTTCAATGAAGATGAAACTGAGTTCTATTTTGTTACTCCAGAAAAAGATATGACAGATGGAGCAATTGTTGGATGATTGTAGACACACATTGTCATTTGAATGATGATAGATTCGATGAAGATAGGGACTTGATTGTTGAAAATTTGGAAAAAGACAACATAAAATCAGCTTTTGTTGTTGGGACGGATTTGGAAACCTGCAAAACTGCAATAGAGATGGCAACAAAAAACAAAAATTTGTATGCAATCATAGGTCTATATCCTGAATATTGCGAAGAGTATGATGAAAATTTTGAAAATTTTTTGATTGAAAATTTAAACAATCCAAAAGTTGTTGCCGTTGGTGAAATTGGTCTTGACTTTCACACCGAAGGTTACAACCAAAAGTTGCAAGAAGAAGTTTTTGAAAAACAAATAAAAATTGCAGACAAATTCAAGTTGCCACTTTCAATTCACACAAGAGAGGCATTTGATAGAACTCTTGCAATTTTGAAAGAGAACAAACAATATTTGCATGGTGGTTCTATTCACTGTTTTTCTGGCAGTCCAGAAATTGCAAAAGAATTTATCAAACTTGGTTTCAAACTCGGTTTTGGAGGGGTTTGCACCTTCAAAAATGCAAAAAAAGCAGTTGACACTTTAAAAGTTGTTGAGAATAGGGATATTTTGATTGAAACTGATGCACCATATCTTGCACCAACACCACATAGGGGAGAGAGAAACGAACCTAAATACACAAATTTGGTGCTAGAAAAGATTGCTGAAATAAGAGCACAAGACAAGCAAATTTTGGAAGATCAAATATTGCAAAACACATTTGATACTTTTGAAAGATTTAAAGATTAAGGGTATTATGGAACTAAAAAATTTAATAAGAGATTGCAACTTTGAATTCAAAAAAAAGTTTGGCCAAAATTTTATTACTGACAAAAACTTGCTAAATTCAATTTGTGAAATTGCAGATATTTCAACAGGTGATGAAGTTTTGGAAATTGGGGTTGGAGCAGGAACTTTGACTAGGTCCATTGCAGAAACTGCAAAAAGAGTTGTTGGCTATGAAATTGATAAATCACTTTTTGATTTGCTTTCAATTTCATTGAAAGGCTGTGAAAACATAGAAATTGTGTTTAAGGATTTTTTAAAAACAACAGCACAAGAAGTCAATTCTCAATTTGAGGGTAATTTTAAGGTTATTGCAAATTTGCCATATTATATAACATCAAACATAATTTTTAAGTTGATAGAAGAAGAATATAATGTAACAAACCTAACATTGATGGTTCAAAAAGAAGTTGCTGAGCGACTTGTCAGCAAGCCAAACACAAAGGATTATGGCACAATAACTGCCGAAATTGACAGCGTTGGAGCTGTTGAAATTGCAAAGATTG
>CAMOHL010000069.1 GCA_946615295.1 uncultured Clostridia bacterium | reverse complement strand
TTCATTCAAAGTTATTGACAAACAAAAAATCAAAAACAAAAATGTTTTGCTTGTTGATGACATATTCACAACCGGTGCAACTGTCAGTGAAATCGCATTCACTCTCAAAAAGGCAGGAGCAAAAAGAGTTGATGTCATCACACTTTGTCATGAATTGCCAGATGGTGTAACAAATTGATATATTTTGTTAGATAGATATCAAATATCAAAAAAACACTTTTAATATTTGTTAAAATTTGCTAAAATAAAAATTAGTAGAATTATTGGAGAATTATATGGGATTATTATCTTGGCTTTTTGGCAGTGATAATGCTAGAAGCATAAAAAAACTAAAAAAGATTGCAGATGAAGTTGTTGCTCTCGAAGAACAATACAAGGCAATGACAGACGATGAGTTAAAAAACCAAACAAACATCTTAAAACAAGAACTCAAAAACGGCAAAACACTAGATGACATTTTGCCAAATGCTTATGCTGTTGTCAGAGAAGCAAGCGACAGAGTTTTGAAAATGAAGCATTACTATGTTCAAGTCATAGGTGGAATTGCACTTCATCAAGGCAGAATTGCAGAAATGAGAACAGGTGAAGGTAAAACTCTTGTTGAAACTTTGCCTGCATATTTGAATGCCTTGACCGAAAAGGGTGTGCATATTGTAACCGTCAACGAATATCTTGCAAAAAGAGATAGTGAGTGGATGGGTAAGATTTTTGAGTTTTTGGGGCTTTCTGTTGGAATAACCTTGTCAGGAGAAAATCTTGACCAAAAAAGGCAAGCATATCTTGCAGACATAACTTATGGAACAAACAGCGAATTTGGTTTTGACTATTTGAGAGACAATATGTGTGTCAATATCAAACAAAAAGTGCAAAGGGGACATAACTTTGCAATTGTGGACGAAGTTGATAGTGTTTTGATTGATGAAGCAAGA
Source organism: uncultured Clostridia bacterium (assembly GCA_946615295.1). Taxonomy (GTDB): domain Bacteria; phylum Bacillota; class Clostridia; order Christensenellales; family UBA1242; genus UBA9845. The sequence goes on along the minus strand of CAMOHL010000069.1, from coordinate 3,831 downwards.
ACTCCACTTATCATTTCTGGTGGAAAGGGTTTCAAAAACACAGAGGGCTACACAAAAGCAAGAGATTTTGTTGCTACTCTCAAAAAAGACAAAGATGTTGAAATTGATGAAGAAAAACGACAAATTAGATTAACAGATAGTGGAATTTCAAAAGCTGAAAGATACTATGGAATTCAAAACATAAGTGATGCTGAAAATATGGAGCAAGACCATTTTATCAACAATGCCTTAAAAGCAAGATTTATGTTTGAAAAAGACAAAAATTATATTGTTGCAAATGGCGAAGTTTTGATTGTTGATGAATTCACAGGTCGTGTGATGGCAGGTAGAAGATATGCTGATGGAATTCACGAAGCATTGGAAGCAAAAGAAAATGTTGAAATTCATGATGAGAATATAACAGTTGCGACAATCACATATCAAAACTATTTCCGTTTGTATGATAAACTCAGTGGTATGACAGGAACTGCAAAAACTGAAGAAACCGAGTTTAACAAAATTTACAAACTTGATGTTGTTCAAATTCCAACAAACAAACCTGTCATAAGAATTGACTATCCAGATATTGTTTATGCTAACGAAAAGGCAAAATTTGAAGGAATTGCAAAGGAAGTCAAAGCTCATCACGATAAGGGACAGCCGGTTTTGATTGGAACTGTTACTGTTGAAAAGAGTGAAAAATTGAGCAAACTCCTAAAATCTGCTGGCATAAAGCATGTTGTTTTAAATGCCAAAAATCATGAAATGGAAAGTGCTATTGTTGCACAAGCTGGAAAAATTGGTGCAGTAACAATTGCAACAAATATGGCTGGTCGTGGAACCGATATTTTGCTTGGTGGAAATCCTGAATTCTTGGCAAAAAACAAGATGAAACAAGAAGGCTTTGAAGAATATCAACTTGTTGGTGCAACAAGTTTTGCTCCAACAAATGATGAAAAAATTTTGGAAGCAAAAAAAAGATACAATGAACTATATTCACAATTCAAAGTAGAAACCGACAAAGAAAAGGAAGAAGTTATCAAACTTGGTGGACTTTGCATCATTGGAACTGAAAGACACGAATCAAGACGAATTGACAATCAGCTCAGAGGTAGAGCAGGTCGTCAAGGTGATCCAGGAGAGAGTGTTTTCTATATTTCTCTAGAAGATGACTTGGCAAGAGTTTTTGGTGGAGATAGACTAAAAAGGATTGTTTCAATGTTCAAAATGCCAGAAGATGAGCCATTGTTCCAACTCAAAATGATAACAAATCAAATTGAAAATGCTCAAAAAAGAGTTGAAGGTGCAAACTTCTCATCAAGAAGAACACTTCTTCAAATGGACGATGTTTTGAACACTCAAAGAACAATTATATATGGCGAAAGAGATAAGGTTTTGCAAGGTGCAAATGTTCATTCTGAAGTTATGGATATGGTTAGAGAATATGTTTCAAACATTGTTAGAGATGAAATAAGTGATGAACTAGCATATTTCGAATGGAACCTAGACAAACTCAACAAGGCACTAGAAGACACTGTTTTTGACCGCGGAACAAATTTTGTAACAAAAGATATGGTAGAAGAAAAAACTGCTGAAGAAGTTGTTGATTTGGTTGTTGAAAAAGTTCAAACAGAAATTGAAGCAAAGAAAACAGCACTCAACGAAATTGCTCCTGACAGCTATGACCAAATTGAAAGAAACATTCTCTTAAAGCAAGTTGACAATGCTTGGGTTGAACACATTGATGCAATGCAAATTCTCAAAAAAGAAATTTTGACAAGAACAGATCCTGTTACTACCTACAAGCAAGAGGGCTTTGATATGTTTGAATCTATGCGAGATAGAATAAGAGAAAACACAGCAAAGTTTATGATAAAGGTTAGATTTAAAGTTGATGTTCAACAAGTTATTACTCCTGCAAAACAAAACATTGTTGCAAATGCAACACCTGTTGAAAATGCAAGTAAAACAATAAAAAACACTCAAAAAAAGATTGGCCGAAATGATCCTTGCCCTTGTGGTAGTGGCAAAAAATACAAAGATTGTTGTGGAAAAAATTAGTCTAAATAATTGTTTTAATCAACAATTTTAATCAAAAAATAAAACTAAAATTTTATTGGCAAAAAATGTTGGATAACAAAATATAAAAAAATTAAAAAAAATTAAAAAAAATTAAAAAAAAGTAGATAAAATATCAAAAATTATCTACTTTTTTTATAAAAATTGCGAAATTTTTTATTATTTCATATTTTTAAGTGTTAAATAAGCATTGATAAAATCCAAGATATCTCCGTCCATAACTGAATCTATGTTTGCAGTTTCATAATCTGTTCTGTGGTCCTTAACCATTGTGTAAGGGCAGAACACATAGCTTCTTATTTGACTTCCCCATTCAATTTTTTTGAGTGCACCTTGAATTTCCTTTCTCTTTGCTTCTTCTTCCTCTTGCTTGAGTACTGCAAGTTTTGCTCTTAGCATTTGAAATGCTGTTGCCTTGTTTTGCATTTGACTTCTTTCAATTTGACAGTTTACAACAACACCGGTTGGAATATGAGTTATTCTAACAGCACTTTCAGTTTTGTTTACATTTTGACCACCAGCACCACTAGACCTATATGTGTCAATTTTCAAATCTTTTTCGTCAATAACAATGTCGTTGTCATTTTCAATTTCTGGCATAATGTCAACACTTGCAAATGATGTGTGTCTTCTAGCATTTGAATCAAAAGGTGAAATTCTAACAAGTCTATGAACACCTTTTTCGCACTTCAAATATCCATAGGCATTGTCGCCACTAATCATTATGGTTACTGATTTAATTCCAACAATATCGCCTTCTTGCAAATCCATAACTTTGTAGCTAAAATTATTTCTTTCAGCAAATCTTGTATACATTCTGTATAACATGTTTGCCCAATCTTGACTTTCAGTTCCACCAGCTCCACTATGAATTGTTAAAATTGCATTGTTCTCATCAAACTTATCACTCAAAAGTGTTGTCAAAAATGTGTTTTCAACAAATTTTTTTAGGGAACTCAATTCACCGTCAAGTTCAGCTAGCATTTCTTCGTCATCGTTATTTTCCAAAAGGTCCATAAGTTCCAAGATGTATGCCTTTTGATTTGCTATTTTTTTGACAATTTCAAGTTTGTTTTCCAAATGTTTTATTTGTTTGTTTATCTTTTGTGCTTTTTTCAAATCATTCCAAAAATCAGGAGCATCTTGTTCCTTTTTTAATTCCACAAGTTCGGCATCAATTTTTGTTTTGTCAGTGCATTTAAAAATAACATCAATTTTTTCTTGCAAATCATTCAATATTTGCTTTTGTTTGTCTATAATCATAATGCTCACATTATATAATATTTTAACAAATAAGTAAAGAGAGAATAACTATTTTGGTTTTAATTTTAAATAAAGATATTATAAGTATTAGAAATCAATAATCACTCAATCCAAGCAGAAAGTCAGTTGAAACATCAAAAAACTTTGCTATTTTTGCAAGTTCTTCAATGTTAGGAATTCTTTTTTCACTTTCCCAGCGACTAATTGCAGCATCACTATATCCAATTTCTTTTGCCAATTGTAGTTTTGATATCTGTCTTTCAATTCTTAATTCTTTTAGTCTTTCACAAAATATTTTCATAATAAAATTATACAACCAAATGGCAGAATTTGTTTGACATCTGCCAAACGGTAGAATATAATTTAATTAGTTTAAGGGAGATAAATATGAAATACAATTCAAAACCTATTTTGGAGTATATCAAAAATAATAATTTATCAAAAAAATAATTTTGCAAACTGTGCGATATAAGCTTAAATTATTTACAAAATTTTTTAAAAGAAAAAGAT
>CAMOHL010000068.1 GCA_946615295.1 uncultured Clostridia bacterium | reverse complement strand
TATTCCGTAAAAACACTTGCTTTTGTTCCGTTGCCGGTATACAATATTAGTATTAATGTTTTAAGGAGATTAAACTAATATGTATTTATCAGTCGGGGAAGTTGCAAGAAAATGGGATATTTCTGACAGAAGAGTTCGTGCATTATGTGAAAATGGACAAATTCCCGGTGCTATGAAAGTTGGAAGAACTTGGAATATTCCAGAAGAAGCAAAAAAGCCAACGGACCAAAGAAGAAATATAGATTACTTAAAAGAGATTGAAATCAAAAAAGCAGAGTTAGATTGTCGTAGACCACTCACGCAAGGGGAACTAGAAAGACTGAATGAAGAGTTTTTGGTTGAATACACATATAACTCAAATGCAATTGAAGGCAATACTTTAACACTTAGAGAAACTGATATGGTTCTTCGTGGCATAACAATTGATAAAAAGCCACTTAAAGACCACTTGGAAGCAATAGGACACAAAGATGCTTTTAATTATATGGCAAACTTAGTTAAAGAAAAAGCAGAACTATCAGAATATATCATTAGACAAATACATTCACTTGTTCTTGCTGACAAGCCAGAAGACCGTGGAGTTTATAGAAAAGTTCCTGTCAAAATTATGGGAGCAAAGCACGAGACTGCAAATCCTGTCCAAATTCAAGAAAAAATGGAAGAATTGATAAAAGATTTCAATGCAGACAAAGAAACAAATATTATTAAAAAACTTGCACTATTTCACATCAAGTTTGAAGCAATCCACCCATTTATTGATGGAAATGGCAGAACAGGAAGATTGCTTGTTAACTTTGAACTTATGAAAAATGGTTATCCACCAATTGACATTAAGTATTCGGACAGAAAAGCATATTATGATGCCTTTGATGCCTATCACGAAAACCACGACTTGTCAGCAATGGAAAACCTATTTGCAGAATATATTTTGGAAAGAATTGAGAAGTATTTGAAAATATTGAATGATTAAATTATTAAAAATAGTGGATTTTCTCCACTATTTTTAATGATTATTTTGCAAGTTCCTCAAATGCTTTTTTGTGTTCTAGTAAAATTTTTTTAGCAGTCGATATTAAAACATTATTTCCGTCTAAATATTCAAATTCAAGTTCAGTTTTTCTTTCGTATATTTCACCAACAGGTTCATCAAGCATACTTTTTGGAGTGCTTTTTCTAGCATAACAATAGTTGCAACCATGACGGCAAGTGTCATATCGTCCAATGTCAATTGCTGGCATACAACCACAATTTTTCCGTTGTCCATCAAGTTTGTTGTTTTTTCGTCTTGCGACTATACCTTGTTTTTCATATTTTTGAGAGAGTAGTTGTTCAAAAATTTCTCCGTCAATACATTTGCTTGGAAGAATATTATATTCTGACCAATCGCCACTTTCGGCGCAAGCTTCAATTTGAATGTTGTTTTCTTTTGCAATTTTTGAAAATGCTGACAAGATTTCATGCTTTTGACTTTCACTTGGAGCATGAACTGTGTTTGAACAACCTTTGTAAGTTTCAATAACAAAACTTATTTTGCAATGTTTTGTGTAGCCATTTAATTCTTTGCAAAGTTTTTCAAATTGTTTTTTTTGCCATTCCACATCTATTCCATCAGCAAGAAGTATTGGGTCATATCGCCAAATAACAGGACAATATTTTGATAATTTTTTGAGACTCTCAATTCTTTCTTCCAGTGGTGGCAAATTTGCTTCAATGTGTTTTGGATATGGATTTAAAGTGTAAAGAAAATATGTTGCAGGAAGTAAGTTTTCCATAAATATAGATAAACCTATTTCTGCCTTTTCTAAACTATTTTGACTGTTTTTGATTAAATTTTGTTTAATATTATCGTTTTTTTGTGTATTTTTTGCAATATTTTGGCAATTTTTATAATATTTTTCAAATTTATCAATCATTGGTTTAGGATTTTTTGTCCAAAAAACAACACCTTCAACATTGCCTTGCATTTCAATTTTTTTATCTCCAAGCAGGTTTGTTTCTATACTTTCAATCTTTGTTGGTTCCAATTGTATCTTTGCAACTTTGACTGGATTTATTGGATTTGGCACCAAAACAAAACCATTGGCAAGTTGTTCAAAAAACCAATCGCTATAAAATGCAGGAATATCAGTTCTTCTTGATACACTTAAAATCATATTTTTATTATATCATTTTTAATGTTTTTGGCAAAGTGAATATTTACATTTCAAAATCTCTTTCATTTCTTCTTTTAGCTCGTTCTAGTTTTTTAATCATCTCATCAAGTTCTTCATTAGAGTAATTATCAAAATTGTCAGTGTTTAATTTTGTGTTGTCATCTTTGTTTATTTCAATTGTTTGTGTATTGTTATTTTCTATTTGTTCAGAGTTTGAATAGTTATTTATTTCAAATTCTTTTTCTTTTTCGGTATTTCCAATATATTTCGGATTTTCAACTTTAAATTGGTCGTTTAATCTGTCGGTTGTTTGCCTTATGTAATCACTATTTACATTGTTGTAAACAGTAATTGTTGTAGCGACGTCACGATGGCCTAAAAGTTGTTGAATAACTTTTGGATTTTCTCTTGCTTCAAAAAGTATGTTTGAAAATGTGTGCCTAAGTCCGTGAAAACAAATCTTCAAATCTTTTAATTTATTTGCTCTTTTAAATCTATCAAAACAATGCCTGCAAGAAGTATATGTTCTAATAGAGCAGTCGTCTTCACAAAAGACAAAACATTCTGGGCTTGTGTAATCTTTTTTGTTGTTTACACCTGCCAATTTTTGTTTGTCATACCATTCATAAAGTGATTCAACCAAAATGTCAGGTATTGGAACTTCACGAATAGAGCAAACTGTTTTTGTTGAACCAAGTTCTGTTTTGTGCCCAATAACTTTTTCGTTTTTATCCAAGATAGGCACAAAGTTTGCAGCTTGTTCAACTTTTATTTTTTTGTTTTTCAAATCGATATTCTTCCAAACAAGTCCAAGTGCTTCGCCAATTCTTAATCCTGCAAACATAAGAGTATAGCAAAGTGGTTTCAAGTATCTTCTTGGGTCTTTGTTTAGTGCGTCCAAAAATATTTGTCTTTGTTCTGGAGGTATGGCTTTATATTTCTTTTGTCCGTCATATCTTCTTTTGTTTTTAATACTAACACGAATTTTATGTGATGGATTATTTGCAATCCAACCAGATTCCACAGCATAGTCAAAAAATTGATTAAACATAAATTTTGCTTTTTTAATTGTGCTTAAACTATAATCTTCGTCAATCATTTTATTTAAAACTTGCTGAATTGCATAATCATCGACTTCTTCAATTTGCAATCCTTTGATTAGTGGACATATATGATTTTTGAATAGAGCAACATTCAAATTGAAATACTAATTTTTGTAATTATTTTATTTTTGTCAAGCAAGCATTTTGCCCATCTTGTTCATCATTTCTGTTTTGTAAGACATCATTGAGTGTGTGTATCGTTGAAGTGTAATCATAGGATTTTTATGTCCAAGAATTTCGGATAGAGTTTTGACATCCATTCCAAGTTCAATAGCACGAGTTGCAAAAGTGTGGCGAAGTGAGTGGAAGTTTTTGTATGGAATACCAAGTTTGTTCAAAATCCTTTCATAAGTCCTTTGATAACTTCTTGTTCCAACAATTCCATTATCTCTTGTTGTGATAACAAATTTTGAATTAGATGTTTTTTTGATTTGCTTTAGTATTTCAAGTAGTGTTTTTGAAAGTGGTATAACTCTGCTTGAACTTCTTGTTTTTGGTTGGTCAATAACAATTCTAGGAATTCCATTTTCTTTAATTCTATAGGCAGTTTTGGTTATGCTCATAATACCAGAAGAAAAATCAATGTCGTCCCAAGTAAGAGCAAGTAATTCTCCAAGTCTAATTCCTGTGTAAAGACAAATCACAATGCCGATGTAATTGCTTTTCTTTGAGCTTAAACAATATCTTTCAAGTTTTTCTTGTTCGTGCTTTTCAAAGGCAGTCACAGGTTTTTCTGTTGCAGACGGCAACTTGATTTTGTTTGAGTAATCTTTTTGTGTTATTTCCAAAGATTTTGCCATTGATAGAGCATTTTTCAAAACATTCACAATTCCAATAACAGAATTGTTTGCAAGTTTTCCTTTTGTGTTCAAGTTTCCATTTTCTAGTTCACTTAAAATGTAGTCCTGCAAAACTACAGCATTTAAGTCACCTAATTCATAATCCCCAAGTTTAGGATTGATGTGTTTTTCTATGATGTATTTGTATCTATCATAGGTTCGCAGTTTAACTGCATGCTTTGTGTATTTATTTAGCCAAATACCAAGCCATTCTTGTAATTGCATATTACAAATCCTCCTTTTAATATTTTAACTTGTAAAGGTTGCCCTTCATCTTTATAAGGACAACTAATGTTAAAAAATTAGGGGAGTAAATTCAAATTTGCAAAAATTTCTTAATAATATTTTTAAAATCATATCAAAAAGCCACCTATTCTTATAATAAGTGGCTTCTTTTGATTATTTAATAATTACATTATAGCATACTTTTTTAAAATTTGTATGCTTTTTAACCAAATTATTTAAAATAGATGCGTCTTTCTTGGTTAAAAGGCAAAAATTAAATTAACTATTATAAGAATAGATGATTTATTTTAATTATCATTAGACCATCAATCTTAAAGTTTCTTCTTTTGTTGAAAAGGAGAACCGAATGGAAAAGAATGATAAAAATGATGAGTTCTATACTCCTTCAAAAACAATCATAGATGAATTAAAGTATTATGGATATGATGGGTT
>CAMOHL010000067.1 GCA_946615295.1 uncultured Clostridia bacterium | reverse complement strand
CTTGTTGCTTAAATCAAAATTATTGAAGTATGGACTAACTGCTTTGAGTGTTATTTGTCTTGTTTTGTTTATTTCTACAAAATCAGTCAAATCTATACTTTCAACTTTTCCAATCTCTTGTGCTTTATCATCCAAATAAAGTATATATGAGCTTGCATTGTCAATGTTTTGCCATGACAAAATGTTGCTGTTTATGGAAATATTTGGAGTTTCAACATTTGTGCTCATTATATATATATTTGATTGATCGCTTACACTAAAATATCCATCGCTGTTTGAAACTATACTCAAATCAAATTGACTTGCAGTCTTATCAAAATCACAGCTAGAAATCAAAACTCTTGGATTGTTCTTTAAAAAGTAACTTCCACTGTTTACACCATTTACATAAACCAATTGAATGTTTGAATTTGTGTCGCAATCAATATCAAAAACAAAATAGTCGCCATCTATATAAACCGAATTGATTGTTGGAGTATCCAATTTTTTGAATATTTGTTTTGTTATTGTGTTTGATTTTGTTGAATTATATTTGCTGTTTTGTGCAATTGCATAACAATAAATCTTATATTCACCAATTTTGTTTAAGAAACTTGAGTAGTTTAAAGATGTTTCTGTTGTGCTAACCTTTTGAATTTCATTTTCTATTTCAATATATACATCATAAGATTTTGCATCTGCCACTTGATTCCAAGAAATTTGTTTGTTTGTATCGTCATCAACAATGCTTGGAGTTTCTAAAATTTGATTTACTGCTACAACATCTTTTCCAGATGAATAATCTGAATCGAGATAATAGCCATACCCCTCAGCTTTTACTCTAACAACAAAACTTGGACTTTTCAAAGTTATAATATTAGAAATTTTTAAGTCTTCTAAACTCAAAATTATTGAGTTTGTAATAATATTCCCATTTACTCCATTTGATGAATTTGGAATAAATTGAGTCATTTTGTTACCGTTTGTTACATCACTAAATTCGAGTATATAATAATTTGCAAGATTTACGGCATCCCATGTTATTCTTATATTATCATTATCTTCAATACATCTCAAATTTGTTGGAGTGTCTAATTTTTGAGTTATTGTCATTGAATAAATTTGACTATAATCACTTTCTATATAATACCCACTTGCCAAAGATTTGACAGAAAACTCATATTCACCAAGACCTATCAAATTGAAATACTCCGTTACATCATAGCTCACAAATCCGTTTTGGATTTCAAAGTCAGTGTAAGTTACTTCGTACAAGTTGTTTATGTTGATTTTATAGCCATAGGCATTTTTAACTGCTTTCCACTTTAATATTCTTGTGCTTGTTCCTGTGATGCTCAAATTTGTTGGAGTTTGAAGTTGCAAGTGGTCTAAGTAACTAACTTTGTTGCTATCTCCACTTCTCAAATAGTTGCCAGTACTGTTACAATAAACAAAGAATTGAATTGGTTTGTCTAGTGATTGAGATACTTTTTGGTTTACATAATTTGAAATATCAAATTCCAAATTTGATGTGCTATCAATCTCTGTTATTTCTCCATCAATTTCAGAACAAATAGTGTATGTTGTTGCATTCTCCACTCTCGACCAACTCAGCACACTATTCGCAAAAGAAAGATATGGAGTTTCTAACTTTTGCCCTATCGTTTCAATAAATACATCAGAATTTGGAGAGTCAACATATTTTCCTTCACCTTTGTATTGAACATAGAAATAATATGTTTTTGCTGACTTGAATATATTTGTAACATCCAAATAATTTTCTTTTGATTCATACTTTAAAAACTTGTCCAAATTATCATATCTAACTTCTGAAATACCAAATACATACGAACTTGCATATTTGTTTGATTCAGTAACCAACAACTCTCTGCCGGTGGTTTGATTTATTTGATATCTAACTTCTTGTGGCTTTGTTAGGTTGATTTTTATATTTTCGTTGCAACCAAAAAATAAAGGGGATATCAAAATCCCTATCAAAACAACAAAAATAAAATATATTTTGTTTTTTTTCATAGTAAATAGCCCCTTTGTTTATTAAACTAAATTTCTAAAATTGTTTGCCCATTGATCTGGTGCTGTTGGCCAGAGTTCGACAATGGCTTGATAGTTTGCTTGAAGTGCTTGACAATCAAACACAACTTTTACTTGTTTTCCGGCATATTCATTACCAAGATCTTTTGAAATTTTAAAACCATTTGCAATTTCAATTTTTTCTCCAGGTGATAACACTCCCTTTTCATTCATTGTGCCTTTATTCAAGTAATAATATCCGTCTGCTCCCCTAAACCACATATCTCCATCAATAAAATCAAGAGATATTTTTGAGAAGTAGTTATCTTCAATGTCAAAATATAATTTGAATCTTACAAATACATCAAGATTGACAGATTCATCAGATTCTGCATTTACATTTGACTGAATTGTAAAAAGACATTTTACTTCATCACCCGGCATAATCAATTGCCTTGGATTTTGATTGTCATCATCTGCAATGATTGGTTTGAAAGAACCTGTTGTGTCAAAATTTATGCTGATGTCATTGAGTCTTGTTGCTTGTGGCAAAATCATTATTAAAACAATAGATGCTGCAATCAAAACTGCAAGCAAAGCAATCAAAACTGCAATAACAATTTTTTTCTTGTCCTTTTCTCTAACTGTTTTTTCAAAAACCATTTCTGAACCAACAATTTTTTCACTTTCCTTTGCTTGTTTGCTAAATTCTGTCATTGGTTTTTGTGGTTTTTGTTTTGTCGCAAAGTTAAAATTTGAAGGAAACTTTGGTGGATTGATCTTTTTGTTGTTGTCTTGTTCCATTCTAATATCCTCCTTTGTTTAGTTATATTTTACACAAAAAAATATAATTAGTAAAGCAAAAAAGGGTGCTTTAATATTTATTAAATAAATTTAATAATATTAATCAATTTTGCAAAATTCTTTCCTTCCATTCATTTGGAGCATCAGGCCACAATTCTATATATGCATTGTTTTCTGCCTGAATTGCATATAATTGAATATTAAAATTCAAATTTTTTGATTGAAAATTATTTGTGGCGGTTGCATCAAACACAAATCTATCAAACAAATCAACTGTTTCGCCGGGTTCAATGTAATCGCAATAATAATAAAAGTTTCTATCTTTTATCCAGTTGTTATTCAATAATGGAACCAAAACTGAATTATCGGTTAAACTGAATTTCAAAAAAATTTTTCCAAGTCCCTGCAAATCAGTTCCAGAAGAATTTTTTGCATTGATTATGCTCACTTTTTTTTCTATAACTTGACCGGGGACTATGTTGTTTATACTTTGATTTGAAGAAATAACAAAAAAATCAATATCTCCAAGTGTTATTTGTCCACTTGTGTCCTTATTTCTAAAAAAATATGCCAAAGAAAATACCAAGAGAAGTACCAGCATCAGTCCAACAAGCAAACTAGACAATATAAAAATTTCTTTGTTCCTCTTTTTTGTTTTATAGATATCTCTCATAGTGATATTTTGAGAAGAATACAAAATAAAATACATAAAACAAAAATTTACATTTTTATTTTTGTATATTTTTTTTGCTATTGTTCAAACTAGAACTGAACACAATGTTCAAGGAGAGTGAAAATGGATAATAATCAAAATGAAAGAGAAGCTCCATACACTAGAACAACTCGAGCAAAGGCAAAGGCAAGAAAGTCATCTGCATCAACTCTTGCAATTGTTGCTTTGTCTATTTTGCTAGGACTTTCAGTGATTTTTGGAGTAACAGCAGCATTTTTTAGTGCTACTTCAACTGCAAACGGCCAAATCACACTTGGCGACCCTGTAAACATCAACATCACACAGGGTGGAGCAACTGTTACAACATTGACTTTTGATGGAACTGCTTTGCCAGGAACAACATATAGTCAACCAATTGGAGTAACAATGCCAGCAAACACAAGTGATGCAGTTATTAGAGGAAAATTGACAATAACAAACAGCGACTCAGCAGCAACAAATGTAACAGCAGTTACATCAAACAACTGGGTTGCAGGAGATGATGATTACTATTATTACAACGGAAAACTCTCAGCTGGAGATTCAGTTGACTTTGTAACATCAATCACTGTTCCAACATCATTGACAAATGAAGATGCAAACAAAACTTTTGCATTGACTGTTCAAATTGAAGCAATTCAATTTGCTAACGGTGCAGCAAGTGAAGTTTGGACAACTGCTCCATCTACATGGACAACAAACTATGGAAGTGGAACATTGCCAACAAATCCTTAATCTAAAAAAACTACGATTTTAAATCAAATTTGATTTGAAAAAATCGCAGTTTTTTTATGCTATAAACAAAAATTTTACAAAAAAATACTAATTTTTGCTGTTTTTTGCTATTTTTTTGATGTTTTTTACAAATTTTTTGCACATTTTTATTTTTTTGCTTTTAAAAATTAAATTATATATTAAAAGTTTTTTATCCATTTTTAAATAACTTTCATATCACAAAATTTTACTTTTCATTTTTTGAATTTTGATATGAATGAAGTCCACCAAGAGATTCACTCAACTTTTCATCAAAAAGTCCATTCCCTTGCATTATTACACTATCGCCATATTTATCTCTCATTTTTAAAAGTGTGCTGTCTAACTTACTTTTTTTTGTTCCTATATTACCAAACAAATCCAACTGTTTGTTTTGTTCATAAAAATCACAAACCGAAATACCCAATGCTCTGACAGGCAGTTTCCAATCATAAGTTTGCAAAAACAACTCAAAAGCAGTTTTTGTTATATTGTCAAAAACACTTTCACCCAAAAATTTGCATTGTTTGCCGTATGATTGCAGTTGATTGTCCTTCACCCAAATT
>CAMOHL010000066.1 GCA_946615295.1 uncultured Clostridia bacterium | reverse complement strand
ATTTTTGCAAGTTCAACAACTTTTTGCTTTGCTTGTTCACTTGTGTAAGGATAACTTGCAAAGTGCAAACAAGAAAGTCTCATTCCTCTTTTTGCAATTTTGTAACAAGCAACAGGGCTGTCTATTCCACCAGAAAGCAAAGCTAGCCCATCTGCGCTGCTTCCAACAGGCATTCCACCAAGGGCCATGATGTTTTTGTAATAAATATATGTTTTGTTGTTTTCTCTAATATCAATATATATTGTTTGCTCAGGCTTGTGAACATCAACTTTTGCAAGTGGATTGTTGTTTAATATAATTTCACCAATCAAACAATTTAGTTCCATACTATTGGTTTCAAACTTTTTGTCTGCTCTGTTTGTGTCAACCTTAAAAGTGCCTTCGAGTTTTATATCTTTGCAAAAATCTACAATGCCTTCTTTTGATGTTTCAATTTCAATTGCTCGACTTATGCTATATATTCCAAAAACTTTCAAAAGCTTTTCGATGATTTTGTCTTCATCTTCCATGTTGTAGTTTTCTACAATAAATCTTGTTCTAAATTTCTTTACAACTGCATTAAAATCATACACGGCATACTTTATATTTTTCAAAAGCACATTTTCAAAAAATGACCTGTTGTTACCCTTCAAATAAATTTCGCCATATTTTATCATTATTACATTTTTCATTTGCTCATACTTTCCTTTAAATTTTTATACTGTTTTATAATTTGTTCTGTGGCAAGTTTTACTTCTTCAAAATTGTTAAAACTTGAAAAACTAATTCTTATGCTACCCAAAATATACTCTTTTTTAACAGACATATTTTCCAAAATTCTGTTGTTTTGCTTTTTGCTACTGCAAGCACTACCCGTGCCAACCAAAATGCCCTGTTTTTCCAAAAGATGCAACAAAACTTCTCCCCGTAAGCCCTTAAAACTTATACTCAAAATGTATGGGGAATTGTTTTTTGCTTGATTTATAACAAAATTTTCACAACCGTTTGAAATTTGCTCAATCATATAATTTCTATATTCGCAAATTCTGTCGAAATTTTCTTTCAATTCCTTTGTGGCAAGTTCTCCTGCCAAACACATTCCAACAATTCCAGAAACATTTTCTGTTCCACTTCTCTTTTCTTTTTGCTGACCACCGCCATAGAACAATGGTTTGAGTTTGTCCATATTTTTTACATAAATTGCACCAACTCCCTTTGGTCCATGAAATTTGTGTGCTGAAATTGTGTAGCAATCAACTCCCAAATCAGTAACATTGACAGGTATTTTTCCAAAAGCCTGTGTTCCATCACAATGAACAATAATGTTAGAGTTGTAGTCCTTTATCATCTTGCACAACTTTTTTATGTCATTTATTGCTCCAGTTTCATTGCTGACATGCATGATTGAAACAAAGTGTGTGTTTGAAGATAAAGCATTTTTAAGTTCATTTTCATCAACAACACCCTCACTCGTCAAGTTTATAAACTTTACAATTTTGTCTTTGCTTGTTAAATTTTTTGCAACATTAAAAATACTTGGATGCTCACCCATATCAAAGATATATTCGGCATCTTTTTTTCCTGTCAAAAAACCATTTATTGCAAGATTATTGCCTTCGGTTGCACCAGAAGTGAACAAAATGTGATCTTCTGTCGTTCCCAAACAACTTGCCAGTTTTTCTCTTGATTGTCTTAACAAATTGCTTGTGTCTATTGCTTGTTGATATAGTGCTGACGGATTAAAATATTGTTCGCTATTTATTTCAAAAATCTTTTTGTTTACTTCATCATAAATTTTTGTTGTTGAAGCATTATCTAAATAAATCATGATAGAATTATATCATTTTGAAATGTTTATTGCAAATATATTTTATTCTTTTATATTGCAAGATTAGTTTAAAACAAAATCAACCATTTTTTTGTTTTTCTGTGATTTTTGTCTGTTTTGTTTTTTATGGCACAAGATTGAGTGCAGTTGTAAAACTATCGCTGTTTAAATATGTGCTTGGAATTTTGCCAACTATAATACTCTCTGCAATCAAAATATTGTTTGTGATGGTAACATTTTGAGTGTATAGTGGCAAAAATATGCAAATGTTTATTGAGATGGTTAAATAAATTTTGTGAAAACTTTGATTTATGGACAAACTTGTGATTTGTGAATTAAACTTTGATTTAACATTTCCAATTTGCGATATTTTCAAATTTATATCAGGTCCAATACCACTCAAAATTGGAAGACCAGAAAATGTGCCAAGTGGCAAACTATATTCTAGCATTCTTCCACTATCTAGTTCATTTTGAACATTTGTCAAAATATCATTGTTGAGTTTGTTGACATTTTTTGAATTGACTTCCAAAAGAGTTATGTTATTTTCATTATCTCTATGAATTGTAACCAAGTTGTCATAACTACTACTAGCAATTGTTTGCGATGTTGTGCTATTCATAATATTCACTGCTTTTGATTTTATTTGTGAAATATTTGCACTAACTATCTGTGGACTTACCAAAAAATGAAAATATAGTGCCACAAACAATAAGATAACTATGATTAAAAATAATATTTTTCTTTTTTTATTTTTCCTTTTTGTCATACTAATTTTATGCGGATAGAAAAAAATTTAAAACTACAAACAAAATATTTGCTGATATATTAAGAAACTCAATAAAATAAATTTTGCAAAAAAATTAAATAATTTCATAAAAAAACAGCAAAAATAATGATTTTTTTATAATTTTATGCTATTTTTTTAAATTTTTTTAAATTTTGCATAATTTATACTTTTGTTTTTTTCCTTACTTTTTTTAGCTATATTATTTACAAACAAAAAAAATGAGATAATCAAATATCTCATTTTAAATATAAATTAAGGTGTAAGTCTGTTTGGTCCACGGAATAGGAACATAACTTCTTTTATTCCAATATTCAAAACTCTCATTGTGAGTCTATCAAGACCAAGTCCAAAACCACCATGTGGAGGGCAACCATACTCAAAGAATTTGAGATAGTTTTGAACATCTTTATCAAGACCTTTTTCTACTGCTTGTTTTTTTAGAATCTCGTATCTATGTTCTCTTTGTGCTCCTGTTGTGATTTCAACACCCTTCCAAATAAGGTCATAGCCAAGTGGCATTCCCTTTTCATCTCTCATATGATAAAATGCTCTATGCTTTGCATCATAATCTGTGATGAATAAGAATTCGTGGTCAAACATATCTTTTGCAAGATTTTGGCACAAATGCTCAGCTTCTGTTGTCAAATCACCCTTTTCAGTTTCTGGAACAACATAGCCATATCTCTTTTCAATTTCAGCATAAACATCTGCAAGTTTCATCACTGGGAATGGAAGTGTTGGCACAACAACTTCTTCGCCAAACAATCTCTTTATGTCTTCGCCATATTTTTCTTTGACTGCTTTGAGCATTTCTGTTAACATTTCTGCTTCAAGTTTCATCAAATCTTCAAAAGAATTGATATAGCTTATTTCAAGGTCAAATCCGGTGAATTCCGTTGCATGTTTGTTTGTGTTTGATTTTTCTGCTCTAAAAACAGGTCCAACTTCAAAAATCTTTTCAAAACCACTTGCCATAGCCATTTGTTTGTAGAATTGTGGACTTTGAGCAAGATATGCCTTGTCTTCAAAATACTTAACTTCAAAAACTTCAGAGCCACTTTCACTTGCTGTGTTGATTAACTTTGGAGTGTGAATTTCCAAAAAATCTTTATTTATCAAATAGTTTCTAAGTGTTGCTGCCATGAGTGTTTGAACTTTGAATATTAGAGTATTTCTTTCAGTTCTCAAATCTATCCAACGATAGTCCATTCTCAAATCAATTGTTGAATCTTCTTTTATTGGCATTGCTTCAGCAATACTTTCAATTTTTATGTCATCAGGTAAAATTTCAATTCCATTCAACTTGACATATTCGTTTGCTACTGCCTTTCCTGTAACAGTAATAACACTCTCTAATGTGATTTGGTCAACAACTTCAGCAAGTTGTGGATTGTTTTCCTTATCAACAGTAACTTGAATTTTGCCAGAAATATCCCTAATAACAATAAATGCCATTGTTCTTTTGTTTCTGCAATTTTCAACAAAACCTTGAACTTTCACAAGTTCATCAGGTTTAACATCTTTTATTATTGTCCTTTCCATAATTTCTCCGTAAATAAATTTGAATTTTGTGATTAACCTAAATCAACTTAAAATCAATAGTTATATTATTAATCTTTACTACTCAAAAGTCAAGAAATTTTGACCACTATTCAACAATAACTGACCAAATTCCATGTTTGTTGCAATAAGCTGACAATTTGCTACCCTTTATGTAAGGGAAAACTGCCTTTGCTTTTTCAGTTGGATTGAATTTTATTTTTAAATCCAAAATATCATTTGTCATTTCAATCCATTTTATATAGTGTTCTTCTTCCATAACATGTGGAACAGAAACAACAATTTTTCCACCCAAAACTTCATATTGTGGCAAATGTTTTTCAACAGCACAATCAACAGAATTCTCTTTCAATTCAACCATTGGTTCTCCACAACACATAATTCCACAATCTTTGCAATGACAATCATTGATAACTTTTATCATTGCACCACAATTTTTACAAACTTTTATCATAATATCCTCCATAAATATACTAATTTAGTTTAGCATAAAACACAAATTTTGTCATTTGATTATGAAACAAAAAAATATTAAATCTTCACATTTTTTATTGGAACTTTATACAATTTTGAATAATCTTCAAATCTCTTTGCTTGTTCATTTATTAAACAGATTTTGAATTATTAAAAAAATATAAAAAAATTTATTTAAACACTTGATTGTCTATTTTTTTTATGATATACTCATACAGTAAATTATTGCCGAAGTGGTGAAATTGGCAGACGCGTCAGACTCAAAATCTGATACTCGCAAGGGTGTGTGGGTTCAAGTCCCTCCTTCGGCACCAAT
>CAMOHL010000065.1 GCA_946615295.1 uncultured Clostridia bacterium | reverse complement strand
AAAGTATCCGTCAAAGTTTGATCTTGAGTTGTGTTTATATTGTCTGTTCTTTGTTTGTATCCATTTATTGTTTCAGCTGAATTCATATCATCATAAGTTACTGAACCAAGTCTAACATCAACATTTGCAGAATTTACTTTTGTTGTGAGAGCAAATGTGTTGCCATCGTTTACAGTAACAATTGCATCTCTATTTGCTTCTATAATATTTTGTCCAACCACCAATCTAAAATCTGCACTTATATTGCCATTTGTTGCTCTTATATTTACTGCTCCACTAATATTTGAAGCATAGACATTACCTTTTTCTTGTGTGATTGTTAATGTTTTGTTTGCTACTGTTTCTGCAAAATTTATTTTTGTGTCATTGTTTTCATTGTCAACAATGATATCTTCGTAAGCATTTTTAACATAAACTCCGTTTTTGCTTGCCTTGATTGTTGGCTTTGCATAACAATCATTTATAAACAAATGTCCATCACCATTTTTGATGACACATGGTTTTCCTACATTTGATTTGCAAAGTGAACCAAAAATTCTAATATTGTTTGAACCACTTTCACAATTTAAACCATCTTCAACATTGTTTGCCCAAAATTGAATGTTTGGTGCATTGATATAAACATATCCAGACACTGTTCCTGAAATTTTTACTGAACCTTGGTCTGACTTTTCATTTTCAATGATAACATTACCATTGACATTGACCTTTTTTAGTGAATCCAAATTTGTTATTGTGCCGTTCTCAACACCATCAACAATTTTTTGTTGAACAACACCTACTTCAACACTTGGATTGAATCCATGAACAATCAAATCTCCATTTATATCTTTGTTGAAATTAACTGCTCCTGTTGTTGTTTTTACTTCAACATTTCTACCAATATATGATTCAACATTAACTCTTCCACCAAAAGTTTCAACATACAAATCGTTTTCAACAATCAATTTATCACTCAAATTAAAAACTGGTGTCAAAGTTTTTCTTTGAGAAATCAATGTTAGATTTTTTACTTTAAAATTATGATTATCTGAACCAAAATCAACATTTTTTGCATTTGTGTTTATTGTCAAATTATCTAAAACAAAATCTTGTGGAACTGAAATTGAAAGATAGCTACTGTTTTTTAGAAATAAACCATTTGGCTCTTTAAGTTTTAGTTTCAAAGTTCCATCAACAGCTGTTGGTTCTGTTTCAAAACCAACTTCCATCACATCATTTTTAACAATACCTTGAAAGTCTTGATAAACTGAAAATGCAATATCAGTAACTCCTGCATCATTTGTATTGATAATTTTAATGTTTGCCATTGAAGTTTCAATTTCAATTTTTTGAACATCTGCACTTGCAACATTATAGACATTGCCTTTTATACCCAATTCACTTGCATAAGTGTATCCAAATATTGAAATATGAAATAGCATCATCGCACCAAAACAAAGAAATGCTGCCATCACAACAACAATTGCAAGAACAAATATTCCACCAAAAATTTTCTTTATTAATTGCATAACAAACTCCTATATATTGTTATTATAATATAATAACAAAAAAAAATCAATACCAAATATTTTATTTTTTAAAAAATGCTCGAATCAAATTCAAGCATTTTTCTTTATTCCAATATACCTTTTATTCTTCTAACTCCAGCACTACAACTCTCTTCTTTTACAAGTTTAAAATGACCAAGTTCTGCTGTGTGTTTAACATGAGGACCCCCACAAATTTGTTTGTCGTAGTCGCCAATAGAATAAACCGTAACTTCACTGCCATATTTACTGTCAAAAATTCCAATAGCACCACTTTTGTGTGCTTCATCAGGAGTCATTGTTTCGCAAATAACAGGCAAATCTTCTTTTATTTTTTGATTTACGATATCTTCTAGTTGTTTCTTTTCTTCTTCTGTCATCTTTCTGTCAAGATTAAAGTCAAATCTCATTCTTTCAGCTGTTATGTTTGAGCCCCTTTGTTCAACAGAATCGCCAAACATTCTTCTAAGTGTTTGAAGAACCAAGTGTGTGCAAGTGTGATACTTTGTTTCCATTTCTCCATGACCTGCAAGACCACCCTTGAATTGTTGACTCAAATTTGCTCTTGAAAGTTGTTTGTGGCTTTCAACTTCTTTTTTGTATCCGTCCATATCAACTTTTATTCCATTTTGTCCGGCAATTTCACATGTAAGTTCAATAGGGAAACCAAATGTGTCGTGAAGCTTAAATGCAACTTCTCCACTTAAAGTGTTGTTGTTTAAGTTTTTTGTTGCCTTGTTGAATTCCTTTAATCCAGCATTGAGTGTGTTGTTAAACTTTTTTACTTCTGCATTCAATTCATCAACTATAATTTGATGGTTTGTTTTCAAAATTGGCAAATCATCGCCATAATAATCAACATAGTAATCAACAATTTTTGAAAGTTGAGACATATCTGTTCCAATGTTTTTTGCATAGGTTACAGCTCTTCTTATGAGTCTTCTCAAAACATAACCCTGGCCAACATTTGATGGACTTACTCTATGCTCATCTCCCAAAACAAATGTGCTTGCTCTCAAATGGTCAACAACAATTCTATATGACTTTGTTGCAATTTCGCTATCATTATATTTTGTTTGACTAATACTTTCAAGAGTTTCAATTGCACCCTTCATAACATCAATTTCGTATGCAGAGTCATAACCATTTAGCGCAGCAACATTTCTTTCTAGTCCCATACCGGTATCAACATTTTTTTGCTCTAACAATTCTGCTTTGTCGCCTGCATTTTTTACAACATATTGCATAAACACATTGTTTCCAATTTCAACAAAATGTCCACAATCACATGCAGGGCTACAATTTGGCCCACATGCTGGTTTGTCTGTGATATAGAACATTTCTGTATCTGGACCACAAGGACCAGTGTCGCCTGCACTCCACCAGTTATTGTCTTTGCCAAAATAGAAAATCTTTTCCTTTGGCATTCCAACTTCTTCCCAAATCTTTGCAGATTCTTCATCTCTTGGAGCAGTGTCATCACCTTCAAAAACAGTAACAGCAAGTCTTTCAACAGGCAAACCCAAATATTCTTGACTTGTCAAAAACTCAAAACTATCTTTGATTGCTTGCTCTTTGAAATAATCACCCAAACTCCATCTACCAAGCATTTCAAAAAATGTGAAATGTGTTGCATCTCCAACAGAGTCAATATCGTTTGTTCTCAAACATCTTTGAACATTGAAAAGTCTTTTGCCTTGTGGGTGTGGTTTACCAAGCAAATATGGAACAAGTGGTTGCATACCTGCTGTTGTAAACAAAACTGAACCATCGTTTTCAGGAACAAGACTGCTGTCTTGAATTTGAGAGTGATTTTTATTCTTGTAAAAATCAATCCATAAATTTTTTAGTTGTTTTACTGTAAAATTCTTCATAATATCTCCATAAATTAACCTTTATAGTTTAATATTTTTGATTGTTTTTGTCAATAAAATAATGTTAATAATATACATATATAAATAATATTATTTTATATCATATAAACAATTTTATTTTTGCCACCTAAAAAGACAATAATCAATAATTTGCAAACAAAAAAAGCAAAACTTTGTTTTGCCTTTTTTTATTTCCAAAAATTTTCAATGTTTGAATTTGCTTTATCAAATTCAGCATTTGTTGATTTTGTCTCTACAACAATTTCTAGCTTGTATCTACTGTCTTTATATTTTTCTTCAAAATCTTCATTTTGAAGATGATTGTAAATCTTTATTGAAACATTTGCAGTTGCAGTTTCACTTCCTTTTAGCATATTTAGATAATATACTTTGCCGTCTTCATCACTCTTTTGCCAATCTTCATTTTCTCCATTTAGCAAAAGTTCCACAAAATCTTTTTCTTCAAAATTTATTCCATCAGTGCTAAATTCTATCTTTGCATATAATCTCACATACAAATTCTTGTTTGACACATTTTCTAGCATTATAGATTTTGCCACTGCTGTTCCCGGAAACAACATTTCGTCTTCAAAAGTCAATGTGTTTTTTGTCCATTCACCACCAGCTTTTACATATCCAATAACATCATCAGACAAAAAACTTGGTGAACCGTATTTTCTGTTTTTTGAAATGAGCATTGAGCATGACCATATATTAAAGCACAAAAGCAACACAATCAAAACACAAAGTATTGCAAAAATTATTCTTTGCTTTTTTTTGTTCTTTTTTACGACAACAACTGTATCACTCATATCCTATGCTCCAAATATTGCAGTCCATGCTTCAGCTGTCAAGTATGAATCAGTGTCTTGCAATCTAGCTTTTCCAATATTATCTGCTTGAACTGCTTCAATTTCCACTGACAAAATGGCATTGCAAGGCATTGTTTTTTTAGCATCAACAGTCAAACTGTTTATCATATCAACAGCAGTGTTTGCAGCAACTGGTTTGTTGTAGTAGATAAACAAACTTGAAACCTTTTGATTGTCTGTTGGAGATGAATTATTGTATAGTTTTGATGACATCCAGTCGCTATTCAAAGCAAAAGTCAAAACACTAAATATATCTTCATTTGTGCCCTCATTTTCAACCCAATTTATTGTTATAACGGCTCTTAAATAAGCAGGAATTGTTGAAGTGTTTTTTGCTTGAATTGCATTTGGTGCAAGAAGATTTGTTCCTGCAGAACTAACTGGCAAAACAATTGGGCTTTCTGTATCTATCGATGCACCATTTCTCCATGCAGTTGCAGTAACTGTTGCAGTTGAAACTGTTGAGTCTTTGCTATTTCTTGCAGTGAACCATGCACCTGTAACTCCCAAAATTCCTATTGTTAATGTGGTTATTGCCAAAACTGAAACTAGTAGTATCAATAAATATGATTTTTTGTTAAATCTTTTTCTCATATTATCTCCTTTACATTTCAGGTTCAATTTTATATTGATCTCTTACTATTAATAATAACATAAAGCAACCAATAATTCCAAACAAAATCCAAGGGTTTTGTCTAATTG
>CAMOHL010000064.1 GCA_946615295.1 uncultured Clostridia bacterium | reverse complement strand
CTCATAACATCAGTTCTAAGCATTGGTGCTGGCAAGCTATCTCTAATATCTCTACCTGGCTTTTGAAGTTCGTCAACAATATCGTTTAGAGTTGGCTCTCCAATTCCAATATCACTTGCAACTTTGCTTGCACCTTTTTTGTTTACAAGCTCTGGGAGATGTGTTACATTTCCGTTTTTTATATCTTCTTTTGTCATTCCAAAATATTCAAGTAACTTTTCAGTTGCTTCATAACTTTCTGGATGAACTGCAGTGTTATCCAAAATGTCTTTTCCGTTTGTGATTCTCAAGAAACCTGCACATTGCTCAAATGCTTTGTCGCCAAGTTTGCTGACTTTTTTGAGTTCTTTTCTTGACTTGAAAGCACCATTATCTTCTCTATATTTTACAATATTTTTTGCAATTCCAGCATTTAGACCACTTACTTTTGAAAGTAGAGAAGGGCTTGCAGTGTTAAGGTCAACTCCAACACTGTTAACACAATCTTCAACAACACCGTCCAAAACTTCAGTTAGCCTTTTTTGTGGCATATCGTGTTGATATTGTCCAACACCTATACTTTTAACATCAATTTTGATGAGTTCAGCAAGTGGGTCCTGCATTCTTCTCGCAATAGAAACAGCGCTTCTTGTTGTAACATCAAACTCTGGAAATTCTTCGGCTGCAAGTTTGCTTGCACTATAAACTGATGCTCCTGCTTCACTAACAACCATATAACTTACTGGTCTTTTTGCTTTTTTGATTAGGTTTGCAATAAATATTTCACTTTCTTTGCTTGCAGTTCCATTTCCAATTGAAATGCAGTCGATTTTATATTTATCAATAAGATTGAGTATAATTTTTTCACTTTCTTCAATCTTGTTTTGTGGAGGTGTAGCAAAGACAACACCTTTGTCTAGCACTTTTCCATTTTCATCAATAACTGCAAGTTTGCAACCTGTTCTGTATCCAGGGTCAAAGCCCAAAATTGTTTTGTGTTTAAGTGGTGGTTGCATAAGTAGTGGTTTTAGATTAACTTTAAACATCTTTATTGCTTGTTCGTTGGCTCTATCAGTGAGTTCATTTCTCAATTCTGTGTCCAAACTTGGCATAATAAGTCTTTCAAAACTGTCAAGAATTGTTGTTTTCATACATTCTTCAAAAATATTTCCATTGTTTTTTAAATATTCTTTTGATATGATTGCAACACATTTTTCTTGATTTGCTGTGATTTGAACCTTCAAACATTTTTCCTTTTCACCACGATTGATTGCAAGAATTCTGTGGCTAGGAATTGTTTTGATTGCTTCCTTTCTGCCATCATACATCTCGTATGTCTTAAAGTTTTCTGCTTCTTTTAGAGTAGTTTCAATTTGAGCAGTGTTTTGCATAAACTTTCTCAGTTCTTTTCTAACTTCGGCATCATCACTAATTGTTTCTGCAATAATGTCAAGTGCACCTTGAAGGGCTTCTTCTGGAGTTGAAACTCTCTTTTTTTCGTCTTCGTCATTGTTTACATATTCTTTTGCAATATCAAGTGGATTGCCTTCTTTTAACTTTTGAGCCAAAATAATGTCGGCAAGTGGTTTAAGTCCCTTTGCAATTGCCTTTGTTGCTCTTGTCTCTCTTTTTGGTCTGAAAGGTCTATATATGTCTTCAAGTTCGGTTAGAGTGTTTGCATTGTCTATTTTTGCCTTTATCTCATCAGTCAATTTTTCTTGGTCTGCAATAAGTTTTGTTACTTCTTCCTTTCTCTTATCCAAATTTCGCAAATAGTTAAGTCTGTCGGCAAAAAGTCTTAATGTTTGGTCATCGCAACTTCCTGTCATTTCTTTTCTGTATCTTGCAATAAATGGTATTGTGCAACCTTCATCAATCAAATTGATTATGTTTTGTGCATGGTTCACGGTTATTCCAAGTTCCATTGCAAGAATGTTTGTGTTGTCCATTTTTTACCTCTTTATATATTTTTTGTGAATTTTCACTCATAGATATAATACCATAAATAAACTTAAAAACAAAAGAAATTTTGATGTTTGTAATTTTTTTGGATAAGTTTATAAATACATAGTATTGACAAATTTCGCTTATATGATATAATTTTTATATGAGTAACATTTTTGATAATGTAAAGTTATATTTTCTAACAAAAAAAGCTCAAAAGTACATACTAGACAAAGTAAAATATTTTAAAAATATAAACTATGAAGATGTAAAGATTGCTTTAAAAACAGTAACAAACAATATTTTATTGGAAGTGCCAAAAATATATGGTGAATTTGACTATGTAAATAGAATGATAGACTTTTTTGGAAGAAAGAGTTTGAAACTTCCTTTTGTTTTGCATGAAAATTTGCATGTGGCATCTGGACATATACCATATCCATATGGAGAAGAAGATAATTTTGAAATTGGCTTTTCTTCTGCAAAAAATATTTGTGTTAGAACAAACAGTTTGTTCTCTTATATATTCTATGGTATTGGCATTGCTATAAATGAAGGATTTACTGAATATTTTGCAAAACAAATTCTTTTAAAAAACAATGAGAAACCAATTTATGGTTCATATGATGACTTGATTGAAATTGTTTTAAAATTGTGCTTGAATGTTAGTGCAAAAGGAAATACATATGTTGATTGTTACTTTGAAAATCAAATTTTTGCAAACTATATCAATGGAAATTTGAATGGACTAAAAGACTTGTTTGTTGAACGATACAAAACCAATAGAGAATTGATTGATATACTAATTCTAAAAATGGATGAGTTAAACGAACACGATACATCATCAGTTAATGAAAACTATTACAATGAAATATTAGCTGAAATATATGAGATATTGCTTCAAATAAGATATGATGAATTCAAATCAAAAGTTGGCATTACAAAGGAAGAATTTTTGCAAACAAGAGTTGGCAAAATAATGAAGAAAAGCAGCTTGATAAACGAAGATAAATATGAAAGTATATACAAAGTAGCTGAAAAAAGATTTTTAACAAAAAATTATGAGATTAAATTTGACAGCTCAAAAGTTGCGAATGTTTTATCAAAAATAATTTTTATAAAAACTGGTATAGACGAAAAAAAGTTTGCAATAAAATATATTGCTGAACAAAAGTTGAAAGAGTCAATTGTTTGTGAAGATAATTACTTTGAAGACTTAAAAAATTTGTCTGATATGGAAAAATTGTTTGTCATAACACAAATGCCTATTATTTTAAATCAAAACGAAATAAAAGGCCCAAAACTTTTGTCAAGCATAATAAGCGACATTGTTAAATATGCTATACCAAAAGATTTTGACCTAAAGAACAAAGCAATGTTTGAATTGTTGCACTCAAAATTTTATAGAAACAATTGCACATATCAAAATTTTTCTCAATCTCAAATAAGAGAATATTTAAACAATGACTTGGATAGAGCAGAAGCGAACAAGAAGTTGTTGAAAAATGATAATGTAATAAAAAGCATATATAATAATATAGTAGAATTATAATCAGTGCATAAAAAAACACACCAAAACAATTTAAAATCAAATTGTAGGTGTGTTTTTTATATCAATTAGTATTCACTTCTAAAAATTCTTTTTCCAGCATCAAACTTTGTTTCGTCCATAGGAGTTAGCAAAACTTTTTGCTCCAAGGCATAGACAAATCTGTCATAAGCTGTTTTGTTTGCAACATCATTCAAACAATTCATTTTGACTTCCAAAACATAGTCAACAATATTGTGTCTTTTTGTGCTAAACATAACAGTGTCTATATTTGTCAAACAACAAAAACCGGAATTATTTATGATTTCTAGTTGCTTTCTTTCAGTTGTTATATACAAAAATACTTTCAAATTTTTTAAAATTCTTGCAATATCAATACCAATTCTATGAGTGTAGATGTCCTCTAGTTTATCTTCCAAAAACAATATATATTCATTTTTATCTTGAATTTTGTCGCCATAGTGCATTTCGGTTTCAAACTCGCGTCTAATACCATCATTATAGCAAACAATGCTAAGAGTTTGTGTTTCATCAACAACCCTAATTCTTATGCTTGCATTTAGTTGTTCCAACAACTTTTCAGGAGTTTCATAAAAATAGTCAACAATAGTATATTTTTTGATACTTCTTGTTGCATAGTTTGGCATAAGGTTTAAAACCTCATTCAATCTTGCCATATCCTTGGCATTGAAATAGTATGTGTTTTGAATTGATTTTTGAACTTGTATATTTTCCATATTTATATTTTAACTTGAAATTGATTTTTTCGCAAGTAATTTGGTTTATTTTTGTTATTGACAATTAAAACACAATCAATTGATTATTTGTTTTTTTGATGGTATAATTTATTTGATAAAAAAATTTATATACAAATAAACAATTTGACAGTAGGGAGAAATTGATTTTGGCAAATTTTGAAAAAAAAGATGATAGTTTTGTTTGTGCAAATTGTGGCAATTTTGTTGCACCCCTTGGTTATTCTTCTAGGGACCATTGCAACAAATGCCTGTGTTCTTTGCATGTGGACATTGTTCCGGGAGATAGGCAAAACGATTGTAAAGGATTGCTGGTTCCAGTTGCCATAGAAACAAACACAAAAAAAGGCTATGTTATTGTTTACAAGTGCCAAAAGTGTGGGAAGCTTCACAAAAACAAAACAGCCACTGATGATGATTTTGAAAAAATTTTGGAGATTATGAAAAATCAATTTTGATTGCAATTTTGTTGATATATAGAGGAGGATATCATCAAATTGCAAATTTTTATTAAAAGTTTTTTGTTTTGCAATGTTAATTTCATTCAAAAAATTCAAAACAAATGAAATAACAAATATAGTCAAAAAAAAGTGAGCCGAACAGCTCACTTATTAAAGCAAGCAATGATATGCTTGCATTTTTATTTTGTTCATTTTTTGTTTTTTTATTCAAAAAATTTTATTTTTCAATTCTTTTTACAATTTTCTTTTTAACTTAAATCATCTTTTTTGATTTCAAAAACACTGTCAAAAC
>CAMOHL010000063.1 GCA_946615295.1 uncultured Clostridia bacterium | reverse complement strand
GCAATAATAGGAGGTGGAATTACATTAACTGGTGTTGCCTGGACAATTTTTTCAACAGAAAAAAATAGAAAAAAAGATAGAGAATTTGAACTAATTAAAAATTGTCAAATAATAACTTTTGACAAGATAGAAAATTTTGAAATGCCAAAAGGTAGTATGGTAGTATCAAATGATTCAAATTTTTTAACATATAATGATGGAAAAAATAATGACCCGCAAAAAGATGGTATAAAATGTTTACCTAATTATTGTTTTTTAAGGTTTGATTTTAATGCTAATTCGCTAAATAATGTTAAAAATATAACATTTTCAAAAATTTCTATATATACTCAATATGATACACAAAAATTATGTGGCGGTAAGTGTTATATTTTTGAACAGGGAGAAACTTCAAAAGATAAAACTAATATAAGTATACTAAAAAATGATATTATTCAAGCCAATTGCTATTTGTTCTTTGATAATAATAAAGAAACAGATAGCAATGCATTGATAAAAAAAGAGTTTTTAGAAGATTTAAACATAAGAGATGGGGATAAAACAGTATTCTTCAATATTAATTATTCTGTTACTAATGTTAACAATGTTACTTATTCTGCGGAATTGAAATTTTTTTGTAAAATCTATGTAATCAATAGTACAAAATGTATAGTTGATCACATTAAAAATGTTTCTAATTGGATTGAAACACCAAAATTGTTAAATTGAAAGGAGAAAACAAATGACTAACTTTTCGTTTTTGGAAAATTTGAACGAATTTGAACAGTTAAAACAGTATTGTGATGATGCTGAACTTTTTGCTGTGTCAAGGCCAGATATTTCTGCAATAAGTGCCAGAAAAGCTCTTGAATTTTTGGTCAAAACAATTTATGTTTGCAAAGGTGCAGAAATTCCCGAAAATTCAACATTGTTTGAAATGGTTGAAAATTTTGTATTTTCTGGCTTTGTGAATGATGAACAAATTCTTGCAAGTTTGCACTATATTCGAAAGGTTGGCAACAAAGCAGCTCATGGCGAAGAAGTTAAAAAGAAAGAATCAAAACTATGTTTGGAAAACTTGCACTTCTTTGTTGGTGAAATGCTAATCAAACTTGAAGCAGTAAAAGATTATCCTGCATTTGATGAAGAATTGCTTGAAAAGACAGATGCTGTTCCTACAAAAGAAACAACGGAAGTTGTTTTGAGTGAAGAATATCAACAATTTGTTGGCAACAAAATTCAAAAAGATGAAAGCTTAAATTCAAAACTTCCAGAGTTTATGAGTGAAGCCGAAACAAGAAAGATATATATTGACGAAGCTTTGAGAGAAGCTGGCTGGCAAGTTTTGGACAAAGAAAATGTTGCTTGTCCAAATTGTGCAGGAATTGAAATTGAAGTAACTGGAATGCCAAACGAACATAATGTTGGCTATGTTGACTATGTTTTGTTTGGCAGAGACAACAAACCACTTGCTATTGTTGAAGCAAAAAAAGCAAGTGTAAGTCCAATCAAAGGCGAGCATCAAGCACTTTTGTATGCCGAATGTTTGGAAAAACAATATGGCTACAAACCAGTGATTTATTACACAAATGGTTACACCATAAACATAATTGACGGGCTTGGTTATCCATCAAGAAAAGTTTTTGGTTATCACACAATCGATGAGCTTGAACTTCTCATTCAAAGAAAAAACAGAAATGATATAACTGATTTGACAATAAATGATGACATAACAAACAGAGCATATCAAAAAATGGCAATCACAAAAGTTTGTGAACACTTCAACAAAAAGCACAGAAGAGCTTTGATTGTTATGGCCACAGGAACAGGAAAAACAAGAGTTGCAATTTCTCTTGTTGATGTGCTTAAAAGAAACAACTGGGCAAAAAATATTTTGTTCCTTGCAGACAGAACTGCACTTGTTAGTCAAGCAAAAAAGAACTTTGTTAAATTGCTTCCAAACGAAACAATTTGTGAACTATCTGATAAGTCAACAAAACAAGATATGAATGCAAGAATTATGTTTTCAACTTATCAAACAATGATAAATTATATTGATAAGGATGAAAAAGAGTTTTCTATTGGCAGATTTGACTTGATTATTATTGACGAAGCACATAGGTCAGTTTTTAACAAATATGGAGCAATCTTTGAATACTTTGATTGTTTGCTTGTTGGGCTTACTGCAACTCCTAGAAGTGATATTGACAAAAACACTTATGATTTATTCCAAATGGAAAATGGTGTTCCAAACTTCCATTATGAACTTGATGAAGCAGTTAAAGATGGCTTTTTGACAAACTATGTTGCATTTGACAGAAGTTCAAAAGCACTTAGAGAAGGTATTAAGTATAGTAAGCTTTCAGAAGAGGACAAAAGACAAATTGAAATGACTTATGGCCTTGATGAAAACACTCCAATTGATATTGCACCAAATCATATTTTTAGGTTTATTTTCAATCAAGATACTGTTGACAAAGTTTTGCAAGATTTGATGGAAAACGGACTTAAAGTTAACAATGGTGATAAAATTGGAAAGACAATTATTTTTGCATACAATCACAGTCATGCTGAATTTATCGTTGAGAGATTTAATGTTTTGTATCCAGAACTTGCAGGGCAAGATTGCAATTTTTGCAAACTAATTGACAACTATGTTACATATTCTCAAGATTTGATTGCAAGATTTGAAGAGAGAAACAAAGAACCACAAATTGCAGTGTCGGTTGATATGCTAGATACTGGAATTGATGTTCCTGATATATTGAATTTGGTGTTCTTTAAGCCAGTTAAATCAAAAATTAAATTTTTGCAAATGATTGGTCGTGGAACAAGATTATCTCAAAACATTTTTGGAGAAGGTAAAGATAAAGAAAAATTCTACATATTTGATTATTGCGGCAATTTTGAATATTTTGAACAAAACAAAAATGCTAAAGAACTAACAAATTCCAAAACACTCACTCAAAGATTGTTTGACATTAAAACTGATTTGGTTTACGAATTGCAAGCTGTTGAATATCAACAAAATGATTTTGCAAAGAATATGTTTGAAGAGTTGAAATTCCAGTTAAGAAAAGACATCAACTCTCTCAACAAAAGCAGAATTTTGGTAAAAGCAAATTTAATGTATGTTGACAAATTTCAATGTGATGAAACTTGGAACTATCTTTCAAAGATAGAAGTGCAAGAAATAAAAAATCATATTTCTCAACTTGTCATTCCAACAAAAGAAGATGACAAGGCAAAGATTTTTGACCTTAAGGTTTTGACAATTGAATTATCTGTTTTGAACGAAGAAGTCAATGCAAAAAAACAAATAAATGATGTTATTCAAATATCTAACTTTTTGTCAAGAATGACAATGATACCACAAATCAAAGCACATATTGATTTGATTAAAGAAGTATCTACACAAGCGTTCTGGGAAAACTTGAATTTGGATAAACTTGAAAGAGTAAGAACTGAGCTTAGAGATTTGATAAAATTTTTGGAAGATATAAAATTTCCAAAATCATTTATTGATACTCCTGATGAAATAACTTACGGCAAAACAAGAGATGGAGTAGATATTGAAGCGATAAAAACTTATGAAGAGAAAGTTTTAGACTATTTGTCAAAACATATGGATAGTCCAGTAATTAAGAAAATTCAAAATCTGGAACAAATTGATAATGATGACTTAAAAGAACTTGAAAGAATATTATGGAATGAACTTGGAACAAAACAAGATTATGAAAAATGTTCAAAACAAGGCAATCTAGCTGCATTTATCCGTTCTTTGATAAATTTATCGCAAAGTGCAATAAACGAGAAATTCAGCGAATATTTGAACGATAACGTATTAAATTCAAGACAACAAGAGTTTATAAAAGTTATTATTGACTATGTTCGTCAAAATGGAGATATCACAACAGATATAGTAACAAACGAAAGTCCATTTACTGATATGAAATTATTTGAAACATTTGGAGAAAAACTTTATATCGTAAAAGCAATTGTTGACCAAATGCATCAAGTTGTTGTTTGTGCATAATTAAATATTAATTTTAATTAAAGGAAAATGATTTTATGAAAAAAAATCCTCGTTGTTTATACAATAATAGTTTCAATGAATTTTATTGTGAAAGTAGTAGTTCGATTTTAGGTGTACTGTGTGAAAACTATAATGGAAACGCTTTGACGACTACTAGAGATGCATGGATTGGTGAAATTGAAATTATGAAACGAATCATCTCTCAATACAGAGATGAAGATGGACAAATAATATTTGAATATGATATTCCAAGACTTGGTAAAAGAATTGACGTTGTTTTGCTTTTGAAAGGAATAGTTTTTTGTCTTGAGTTTAAAGTTGGAGAAACAAGAATATTAGAATCTGACATTGATCAAGTTCTTGATTACGCTCTTGATCTTAAAAACTTCCATAAGTTTAGTCAAGATAAAATCATTGTTCCAATACTTATAGCGACAAATTATAGAAATTCTTCTACTGAAATTCAAATGTCAGTATACGATGATAAAGTGGTTAATCCTTTAGTATCAGGTCAGTATAATATTTCTAATTTAATCGCAGAAGTAATAAAAAAGTTTCCAAACGAACAACCTGTAAATTCTGATTGGATTATTAGCCCATATGCACCAACACCAACCATTATTGAGGCTGCTAGAGCATTATATGAAAATCATACCGTTGCAGACATAGTTCGTCATGAAGCAGATCAAGTTTTTACAGATAGAACTATTAATTACATAATGGACGTAATTCAAGAAAGTAAACGAAAAAGACAAAAAAGTATTTGTTTTGTTACTGGTGTTCCTGGGGCAGGTAAAACATTAGTTGGATTGGATGTTGCAATAAGGCAGACATATCAAGACAATGATAAACCTGTTGAAGACGAAGGTGCTGTTTATCTATCTGGCAATGGCCCTCTTGTTGCAGTTTTAACAGAAGCACTTGCGCAAGATAATGTTAAAAAATGCAAAGAAAAAAAGAATATAACTGATGCTCGTAGAGAAGTTGCTAAATCAATTCAAATGATACATCGCTATCGTGATAATATGTTGGCAAAAATAAAGAATCCTGTTGAAAATGGAATTCTTGAAATAGATCCAGAAAAAGCAGTAAAAATGG
This sequence comes from uncultured Clostridia bacterium, assembly GCA_946615295.1. Taxonomy (GTDB): domain Bacteria; phylum Bacillota; class Clostridia; order Christensenellales; family UBA1242; genus UBA9845. The sequence continues at coordinate 56 of CAMOHL010000063.1, read as the reverse complement.
AACATGCGGGTTTTGGTGAAGTTGAACATGTTGCCATATTTGATGAAGCCCAACGT
>CAMOHL010000062.1 GCA_946615295.1 uncultured Clostridia bacterium | reverse complement strand
CAAAAATGGTTTATGGAATTGAAATTGTTGAACCTGCAACAAAACTTGCAGATGAACTCAAAGAAAAAAATATGATACAAAATCTCAAGAATATAAATGGAGATTGTTCAATCGTTTTACCAAAACTTCTAGACGAACTTACAGAAGAAGAAAAAAACAATTTAACAATTGTTATTGATCCACCAAGAAAGGGTTGCGACAAAAAAGTTATTGAAAGCATAAAGTCAGTCAAACCACAAAAAATTATATATGTATCTTGTGATCCAAGCACACTTGCAAGAGATTTGAATTTGTTGCTTAATGATAACGAATACACAATAAAAACAATACAACCCTATGATATGTTTCCACAAACCAAACATGTAGAGACACTTGCTATATTACAAAAAAAATCAGCATAACTCGCTGATTTTTTTATAAAAGTGTCATAATAATTTGATACTGTGTCTTATTATTTGCTAAATTTAGAGTACCACTTTGACTCATCTTTTTTTGGCTTTACTTTCTTTTTTTTCTTCTTGTCTTCAAACACAAATTTACTAGGTCTATCATCTTTTTTTCTGTTTGAAAATCCTTTGTGTTTGTTGAATTTTTTGTCTTCTTCTTTATCAAAATCATTTTTGTAAAACTTTGTTGATTTATTTTTTTCAATATGGTTATTGGTTTTGTGTTTTTCAAATTTATTGCTAAACTCGTTTGTTTTTTTTGTTCTTTTTGATATGTTCTTTTCAGATTTAAATTTTGAATTTAATTCTTTTTTATCTTTTAAATTTTCATCTTCTCCAAATTCTTCAACAAAATCAAAATATGTGTACCTTTGCTTTCCATAATTCTTTTTGTCTTTTTTGGCAAATCTACTGTTTTCTTTTGCAAGTTTTTTTGTATCGACAAAATATTGTCGCAAATTTTCACTTTTAGTATCAAAAAGTGTTATTTTGGCTTTTGTTGTTCGCTCAATATCTCTCATATAAGAAAGTTGTCCAATTGTTGTTATGATATTGATAACACTTCCACTTTCACCTGCCCTTGCTGTTCTACCAATTCGATGCACATAATATTCCATTTCGTGAGGCAAATCATAATTTATAATCCACTTAACATTCTTTATATCAAGCCCTCTACTTGCAACATCAGTGGCAACCAAAACATCAATTTTGCCAGCCTTGAACATTTCAATCACTCTTTTTCTTTCGGCTTGTCGCAAATCACTATGAATTGCTCTGCATGGAGTGCTGTTGTTATTCAAAAATTTTGCAATTTCTTCTGCATATTGCTTTGTGTTTACAAAAACAATGCACTTGCCATACACATCACTAAAAAACAACTCTAGCAGTGTATATTTTTTGTATTTACTGCTTGTGTAAATATATTGTTGTTTTATTTTATCCAATGCCTTGTTTGCTTCTCCAACTTCTACTTTTGTTGGATTAATTAAATACTTTTTTGAGAGTTCAATCACATCATCTGGCATTGTTGCAGAAAACAAAAACACATTTTTTTCTTTTTTTGTCTTTGCCAAAATCTTTTCAATGTCTGGTCTAAAGCCCATATCTAACATTTCGTCAGCCTCATCTAGAACAACAAAATTTGCTGTTTCAATTTTTAGGGCTTTTTTTTCAATCAAATCCATCATTCTGCCTGTTGTTCCAACAACAATATGTGGCTTCTTCTTCAAACTATCAATTTGTCTTGTGATTGTGCTTCCACCAAAAACTGCACAAACTCTAATTCCCAATCCTTCGGCAATTTTTTTTGTTTCGTCTGCGACTTGAATTGCAAGTTCTCTTGTTGGACATATAACTATTGCCTGAACATCCTGACATTCGATATCAATTTGTTCCAAAATTGGCAAAGCAAAGGCAAAAGTTTTTCCACTGCCTGTTTCACTTCTAAAAATTGCATCTTGCCTTTGCAAAATGATTGGTATTGCCTTTTGCTGTATTTCTGTTGCGAATTCAAATCCATTTTGATTTAGAATTTCAACAATTTTTTCATTTAAGTTTAGTGTAGAAAATTTCATAAATACTCCCAGGTTATTTTATAATATAAACAAAAAAAATGCAAGGAATATATCCCTGCATATTTTTTTATTATTCATTTTCTTCCCTGTATACTTTAACAATATCCAAGAATGAATCTGTTTTGTTGTCTGCTGCAATTTCTTTGAGTTCATTCAACAAATTGATTTTAACAGCATCTTTTCTTTCTTCAAAATCAGCAATAGCACTTACTGAAAGTGGAGCTCCACATTTTGAGCAAAAGTTAACTGTAAATTCGCCATTGTTTGAAACCACTTCATTGCAGTTTGCACATTTGATTAAATTTTCATTTTGATTTATGCCGTATTTCATATAACACCTCTTTATTTAATGTTCATATCAAAATTGTTTATTGCTTCATCAATAATATTTGAATTTTCAATGTTAGCATTTCTCTTATCAAACTTTTCAAGTGCATTTTTCATACTCTTTTTTGTTGTTTCAACAATCATTTTTGTTGTGATTTTTTCATTGTTCAAAACACTGTCAAAAGTATATTTTTCAACAACTGGTCTTGTAAGATTTTTGCCAGCATAATTTGTGCTGTCTTTTGGTATCAAAGTGTTGAATATTGGAGTAACATTTGCAACTTTGTAAACCATATTTGTAGGGATTTTTCCTGACATCAAATATTTGCTATAAGCATAGCTTCCGCTGTTGATAACTGGAATATCCTTAACTTTCTTTACGCCCATCTTATTGAAGTAGCTAACTCTAATTTGAGTTGTGAATTCTTGCAAATCAGCTGATGATGGACTTGTATAGTTGTTAATCAAAACAACATCTGGTGGTTCATTGCCTGCTGTCAATTTTGCTGGCAATTCTCTCAAACATTTTGCTGCACTTGTGCAGTAGTATGCTTGAACTGTTTTTGTTTTTCCATTTGCATCTTTAACTTTAAATGTTGTTGGGAAATTGATGTTTGGATTAACCTTTACATCTTTTGAATCCAAATCAAGCATTTTGCAAACGATATTTCCAATCAAATTTTGATTTGGCATTCTAAGGTCAATGTCTGTGAGTGGACAAATTTCTTCAATCTTTTCTTTATCTTCTGGTCTAGAAATATCAAGAATTTTGTGTTCTTCTCTCAATTTTTTAACCAATGCTTCTTTAATCTTCTTATCAAAGCTTTGACCTTTCTTTGATGTTTTTTCAACAAACTTGTCAAGATCTGCCAAGTCGTTAACATCTTTTGCCATTCTCTTCATACAATCATCATATGCTTTGTCCAAAACCTTTTGATTGTATTTGTTTACTTCGTCATTTTGAATAGCCAATTGTTTTTGATACATTTCTTGCTTATCATAAGGAGCATAAGCGAGTTTTTCATCCAATTGCAAAATTTGTGTTGCATAGTTTGCAAGTTCTTTGACATCTTTCTTTTTATTGCTCCATCTGCCATTTCCCTTGTCCATTTCAACATTCATAATACCTTGTTCCATTTTTCCATTGTTGATTGCAACAATTTTGTTTGAAATAGGTTTTAGAATTTCACACAAATCTTGAATATCTGCAATTGTGTTTGCACAATAATCTTTTTTTGCAATGTATCCCTTGTTGTAGTCAAATACAAAATCTCCGTTGAGAACAACTGAAACATTGTCCATTCTTTCAGCAACTTCAACAACTTTTGTCAAGTCGTCTCTAATTTTTTGCTTTATGTCTTTTGTCAATTTGTTAGAGAACATTTCATTTACTCCACTGATACCAATGAAATAATGTCCATTAACATTTTCAACATTAACATTTTTTGTTGTATATTGACTCAAAAGTTTGCCATACATTTCTTGAATTTCTTTTTTACTTTCATATCTTTTTGATTCAAGAACATCTAACTTATTTTTTAATGCTTTGAGAAGTTTTCTGTCATTTTCGTCAACAACTTCCATAATATTTTGCAAGTCAATACATTTTTTATAGCCCTTACCATCTTTTGTTGGAACTACACTGCAATGCATAATTGTTCCGTCAAATGGTGTATTTTCTGGATATCCTGCCTTATCAGCATAATCACTTGCTTCAAGAAGTGAACCTGGATTGTAAGATGTTACTTGATTTTCAATCCAATCACCCTTGCCATTTTTCTTCAAAACAACTGCTGATGCACTACCCATTTTGTGGGTGTGGCCAAATATGATTGCATCAACATTTTGTTTACAAGCTATACCAATACTCTTTTTGAGACCGTTTATAATATCTGCTGGTATTCCTTCGCCGTGAACAATTAAGAAATTGAATGGAATTTTCTTGCCATCTTTTGTTACATTTTGTGTTACAAGTTGAACATTTTTTGCATAAATACTATCAATACCTGCAAATTTACAAGCAATGTAACCAACAAGAAGTGATGTTCCTTCTGTTATCCATTGATCATGGTTTCCTTCAACATAACCAATAAACATATCTTTATGTCTATTCATTACATCTGAAGCAGTCAAAATATCGTTTGTTAAATTCAATGTTTCTTTCAAAGAACTATCGTGTCCGTGGAAGTGATTTGAGCCGTTTGTGATATCTCCAGTAACCACACATTTTCCACCGATTGAGTCAAGCAAATCTAGATATTGTTCAAGTAAATATAATCTAGAGTGTGCATCTGAAACAAAGCCAAGATGAAATTCATCTCCTGGTATGTCATGTTCAACTTTTCTCAATTTTGTTGAATTATTGCTTTGAGATTTAACAATATCAGCCAAAATACTTGCAAGTTGTTCTTTTCTTTCTTTTTCATCAAGAACATCTGAAGAGAAAAGTCTATCAGCATCATAACCTTTAGCTTTTAATAATTCTCTAAAAAGTTTTTCTTCTTTATTCATGAGCCATCTCCTTATTACGATTTAATTATAACATTAAAAAACTGTAAAGTCAATATGCATTTTCACTTTTTTATCGATTATACATGCATATTATTTTTTTTAAGATATAACTAAATACTAAATTAAGTTAATAGAATTTTACGATATGATACAAATAATGTAAGACAGCAAAAAAATACTTTTTCAAATTTAAAAATTTATAACCATTAATAATAAATATTCAAAATCAATCGTCAACAATTATTATATACATATTCATTATACAAAATTGGTTTTATATATGTTCGACTGCCGACACTATTAACTAAAAATTTGTATAAATTTGTCTTATCCATAACTTTGCATAAAAAAAAGCGAGATTACTCTCGCTAGTTGAATGTTGGAGCTATATCAAATATTTCTTTCTTTGTGCTAAAGCTTATATCCCTATTATGAGAAATCACTAATGGCAGAGCATTAGAAAAGCTTTGCTTTTCGCAGCGAATTGCCAACATTCACATAAATATAAAAAAAGCGAGATTTCTCTCGCTAGTTGAATGTTGG
>CAMOHL010000061.1 GCA_946615295.1 uncultured Clostridia bacterium | reverse complement strand
CTAATTACTTTTCTTTTCTTTGTATTTTTTTGTGTTGCCATAATTCACTCCTTATTTTCTCTTTGCACGCTTTTGAGCGATACCTTTAACTGTATGAGCATTGCAACGATCTTGTTGACCTCTGCAAGGAAGCCCTTTACGATGTCTTATACCTCTATAACAACCAATTTCACCAAGTGTTTTGATGTTCATGGCAATATCTCTTTTGAGATCACCTTCAACAACCAATTGATTTTTATCGATATATTCTCTTATTTTTGTTGCATCATCTTCAGACAAATCCTTAACTCTTATGTCTGGGTTGATGCCTGTTGCCTTAAGAATTTTTTGAGATGTTTTAAGACCAATACCATAAACATAAGTAAGTCCAACCTCAATTCTTTTATCTCTAGGCAAATCTACTCCTGCAATACGAGCCATTTTTCCTCCATTTGGCGATTTTTCGCCTTCAATTTATTATAATTTATTTTTTTAAACAATTCAAGTAATAAGCAAAAAATTTGCAAATCAGCCGCCTCGAATTGTGTAGTTTCTTTTATGTCCATATATAAAAGTGTGGAAACAATCTCCCTTATCTCCAGAGAAATATTCTTGTATATGAACATAAGCTAAAAATTAGCCTTGTCTTTGATTATGTTTTTTGTATTTACTGCAAATTACAAAAATCTTTCCGTTTCTTTTAATAACCTTACATGCATTGCAAATAGGTTTTACTGATGGTCTAACCTTCATAATCTATCTCTCCTTTTTGGCTTAATTTTTGTCACGCCAAATTATTCTGCCTTTTGTTAAGTCATAAGGACTCATTTCTACTTTTACTTTATCACCAACCATAATTCTTATGTTGTTGATTCTAAGTTTTCCAGCAAGATAACCTGTTATGACATGACCATTTATCAATTTGATTTTGATGTCATCTTTAACAATATCGGTGACAACACCTTCAATTTCCAAACAATCTCCCTTTGGCATAAGTTCTCCTTTTATTTGTTTTTGAATTTTCTAATTGCACTGTAAATTTCAGCATCATACACATTTTCTTTTGCTTTGAATTTGACAGAAATTTTTTCTGCGATTTCATCAAAAACTTCGATGTGTTTTATGTTTTTAATTTTTGGCTTTGAAATAATTTTTCCATTACCATCTACGAGTTCAACTTTTTTGTCAAAAACATTTTTTACTATATAAATATTGTCTTTATCTCTGCCCTGTTTTGACTTGACAAAAGAACCAATTTGTATTGTATTCATTTCAATTTCCTTTATATCGTCAAAATTTCAACACCATCTTCTGTTATTGCAATAGTGTTTTCATAGTGTGCTGATGGCTTTCCATCTCTAGTTCTTGTGGTCCACTCATCATCATCAATTTCAATTTCTTTTCTTCCCATATTTATCATTGGTTCGACTGCAATAACAAGACCATTCTTAATCTCTGGGCCAAATCCCTTATGACCATAATTTGGAACTTCTGGATCTTCATGCAAATGCTTTCCAATTCCGTGTCCCACCATTTCACGAACAACTGAATAGCCAAACTTTTCAGCATACTTTTGCACTCTTTCACCAATGTCACCAATTCTATCGCCAACTTTGAGACCATTGATACCTTCAAAAAAGCTTTGCTTTGTTACATCAATAAGTTTTTGTTTTTCTGGACTAATTTTGCCAACAGCAAAAGTTCTAGCTGCATCACCATTATAACCGTGAATCATTGCTCCACAATCTATACTGATAATTTGACCTTCCTTCAAAATTATATCTGCTCTTGGAATTCCATGAACAACAACATCATCAATACTTGCACAAATTGAGCCAGGAAATCCACCATAATTTTTAAAATTTGGTATTGCTCCTTGACTTCTGCAATAATCTTCAGCAATTTGGTCAAGTTCCAATGTGCTTATACCTGGTCTAATATTTTTTTCTACAATATCAAGCATACCCTTTGTTATTCGGCAAGCTTCTTTAATAAGTTCAATCTCTCTTTTGGTCTTTAGATAAATCATATTTTCTTCTCTAATATTTTGCAAATTTGGTCAAAAACCTCATCTGCACTCATTTCTCCATCTATCTTATGATAGCCTTTTCTATCCTTATAAAAATTTATAATAGGATAGGTTTTTTGCAAATAATCATTATATCTTGATTCTGCAATTTCAACTGTATCATCAGCTCTTTTGATAATCTCTCCACCACAAGCATCACAAATGTTTGTTTTGGTTTTTGAAATAACAAAATTTTTGCCACAATTTTTACAAACACCTCTATCAACTATTCTTTTTACAATAGTATCTTTTGATGCAGTAATTTCAATGATATAGTCAATATTTATTCTTTTATCCAATTCATTTGCTTGAAACAAATTTCTTGGAAATCCATCAAGTAAAATATTATCGTCAAATTTTTTCAAATACTCATCAACAAGTCTAATTGTTAGTTCGTCTGGCACCAATTTTCCAACATTGATATAAGATTTTATATCGTTTGAAAGTTCTGTGTCTTGTTTGACAATTTCTCTAAACATTTGACCTGTTGACAAGTAGTTGAAATTGAATTTAACTTTTAATTTTTCAGCTTGAGTCCCTTTGCCACTCGCTGGTGGCCCAATCAAAATTATATTCATAATAACTCCAAATTTAATGAAATTTTAACTTTTTTAGTAGTTTTCGTCATAAAATTTGAGATTTTTTTGCATTTTTGCCAATAATTTTAAAAAATTTAAAATTATTTCAAAAATCCTTTATAGTTTTTCATGAGCAATTGTGCCTGAATTTGTTTGTCTAATTCCATAGCAACACTAACAACGATAATCATTCCTGTTGCACTGAATGCAGATACAAGACCTGTATCACCAATTGCTTTGAATATAAGTGTTGGAACTATTGTTAAGAATGCAAGGAAGAATGCTCCAAAGAACACAATTCTCTTGTTTATTCTATTCAAATAGTCAGCTGTTGTTTTTCCTGGTCTGATTCCTGGAATAAATCCACCATTTGATTGAATTTGTCTTGAAATATCATCTGGCTTAAAGCTCATATAAGCTGTGAAATAAGCAAAGAATAATATCAAAAGACCAACAACAATACTATATGCCCAGCTACCTGCACCAAGATATTGATTATACCATGTTGCTGCAGCACTGTTTGGCCAGAACATACTCATTATTATTTGAGGAAATGACAATAAGCTCATTGCAAAGATGATTGGAAGCACACCAGTTCCCATAACTTTTACAGGAATATATGTGCTTTGACCACCATATAATTTTCTACCTCTAACTTGTTTTGCATATTGAACAGGAATTTTTCTTTCTGCTCCATCCATCATAACAATCATAGAGAATATAATTACAAGTGCCACAAAGAATGCAAGCAATTGCCACAATTGGTCGATGTTACCAGTAACAGCACCTTGAATTGAACTGAAAATTGCAGTTCCAGCTGTTGACAAAATACCTACAAAGATAAGAAGTGACAAACCATTTGCAAGGCCTGTTTCTGTGATTTTTTCACCAAGCCACATTGTAAAGAGTGCACCAGCAACAAGTGTTATAACAACAACTGTTGATGTCAACCATGTTTGTCCATAGAACAAACTTGAATTTATTGCTCCACTGTTTGAGAATGCAACAACAATACCAATTGCTTGAGCTGTTGCCAAAATGAGTGTCAATATCTTTGTGTATTTTGTTAATTTTTTTCTTCCTTCTTCACCTTGTTGTGCCAACTTTTCCCAACTAGGAATTGCCATAGACAAAAGTTGAACAACGATTTCAGCAGTGATATATGGTGAAACACCAAGCGCCAAAATAGCACCATTTGAAAGAGCTCCACCAGTTACTCCTGAAAGCAAACCAAGGAATGATTGTCCTGAAACTTGAGAAGAAAAAGCACTTACATCAATTCCAGGAACAGGAATCCAACATCCAAGTCTAAAAATTACAAGAAGACCTAGAATTATGAATATTTTTGTTCTAATTTCTTTATTTTTAAATGCATTTTTGAGTGTTTCAAACATTATAACACCTCAACTTTTCCGCCTGCATTTTGAATTTTTTCTACTGCAGATTCGGAGAATTTATTTGCTTTAACAGTAAGTTTTTTCTTAAGTTCACCATTACCTAGAACCTTCAATCCAACATTTTTTGTTTTCTTTATAAGTCCGTTGTTCAAAAGCAACTCAAAATCAACTGTTGTTTCATCTTCAAATCTGTTTAAGTCTTCAACATTTATTGTTGTATAGACAGTTCTAAATTTGTTTGTAAAACCAACTTTAGGTAGTCTTCTAAGCAATGGCATTTGGCCACCTTCAAAACCAAGTCTTACTCCGCCACCACTTCTTGAGTTTTGACCTTTTTGACCCTTTCCGCTAGTTTTGCCAAGTCCTGAGCCAGTTCCTCTACCAAGTCGCCTTGTTTCTCTTTTGGAACCCTCAGCATTATGCAAATCGTTAATTCTCATAGCTATACTCCTTTATACATTTTCTACACTAACAAGATGTTTAACTTTGAAAATCATACCTCTAACAGCATCATTATCAGGCAAAATGTTTTGGTCGTTGAGTTTTCTAAGTCCCAAGCTTTCCAAAACCTTTGCTTCCTTCTTGTTATATCCAATGCAACTTTTTGTGTAGGTAACTTTTATTTGATTTTTCTTTTTTTCTGCCATAAAACTACCCTTCCTATATCTCTTCTACTGCTTTGCCTCTAAGTGCAGCAACTTGTTCTTTTGTTTTAAGAGAAAGAAGTCCGTTGAGTGTAGCATTAATAACATTAATTTTGTTTCTTGAACCATATGATTTTGAAACAATGTTCTTAATACCAGCCAATTCAGCAATTGCTCTTACTGGACCACCAGCATCGACACCTGTTCCTTCTGGAGCTGGCATCAAAAGCACTGAACTTTTACCAAACTTTCCCCATATTTCGTGTGGAATTGTTCCATCAACAATTGATATTGTAGAGAGATGTTTTTTTGCAGATTGGAATGCCTTATCTGTTGCCATTGTAACATCAGCTGCTTTTCCGTTGCCAACACCAACTCTGCCCTTTTTGTCACCAATAACCATTGTTACTGAGAAGTGCATTTTCTTTCCACCCTTAACAACTTTGGTAACTCTTCTAACAGCAATTGTTTTTTTGTCAAATTCAGATTCTACTCTTTCTCTGTTGAATTTTCTTTTTTTATTGAAGTCGCGAGATTTTTTGAAATCTTTTTTGCCTTCAGCTTTAGCTTCAGCATTTACTTCAACTTGCTCTTTATTTTCTATTTCAGCCATTTTTCCTCCTAAAACTCCAATCCTGCTTCACGAGCAGCATCAGCGAGAGCTTTTACTCTACCAATGTAGAGATATCCACCTCTATCAAATACAACTTGTTTGTATCCAAGTTTGATTGCTCTTTCAGCAATTTTCTTTCCAACAATTTGAGCTTGTTCTGTTTTTGTTTTTCCTTGAAGTTCTGGTTTAA
>CAMOHL010000060.1 GCA_946615295.1 uncultured Clostridia bacterium | reverse complement strand
GTTTGACTCGTTCTTGTGTCTTCACACAAAATATAGTCGCTATTTTTTAATGTTTCTATTGCCCTAAAACTCACATCTGACAAATTTCCAATTGGTGTGGCAACAAAATAAAGCATCTCTTTCTCCTTTTAATTTTGTTTTTGTATATAAACTTTTGTTCCTTGTTTTCCATATTTTACGGATTCAATCAAAACAACTTTGCTATATTTTTCTAAATTCGCAAAAGCAAATTTAACTATTTTTGGTTCTAGATGATATTTTTTTAGTGTGCTTAATAACTCAACAATTCTTTCGCTATCACTCACCAAAAAAAACTTTCCACCAAATTTCAAAAGCCGTTCTGCTGTTTTGCATAGATCATCAAATGTAAAATCCATTTCAAACTTTGCAATATCAACCACTCTGTTTCCAGAAAGTTTTTTTTGACTTTGTAAATAATATGGCGGATTTGCACAAACAACATCAAATTTTTCAGTCCCAAGTAATTTTGGAGCATCAATTGCATCTATATTATAAACAACTGCTCTGTTTTGCAAATTGTTAAGCAAAATTGATTTTTGGCAAATTTCAAAGAGTTCTTTCTGCTTTTCAACCATAATCAAATTTTTCGCTTTTGTTTTTGCTTGAGCCAAAATTCCAACCACACCACTCCCTGAGCAAAGGTCCACAATTGTGTCTGTTTTTTTTGCCTTTACAAAATTTGCGAGCAAAACTGCATCACTAGAAAAACAATAGTAATCTTTGTTTTGAATTATTTTCAACCCTTCAAATTGCAAATCATCAATTCTTTCATTCTTGTTTAGGATTGCTTGCAACTTGTCTCTTTTCAAAACTAATCTCTCCTAGTGCATAATCTTTTATGTTATATGAGCCATCTTCATTTATAAATTTGACTGAAACTTCATCTTTAAGCACATTGTTGAATGTAACAACTCCTTCGCCGTCTGGGGTTTTTACTCTGCTGTTGAGTTTTGGCATTTTTTCAAGTGCTTTTACATAGTCATCTTCTTCGTAGGCAAGACAGCACATAAGTCTTCCACAAACACCATTTATTCCAGAAGGATTTAATGACAATCCTTGGTCTTTTGCCATTTTGATACCAACTTTTGCAAAATCTTTCAAGTGATTTGCACAACAAAGAGGTCTTCCGCATGGTCCCAATCCACCCAAAATTTTTGCTTCGTCTCTAACTCCAACTTGTTTGAGTTCAATTCTTGTTTTAAACTCCCCTGCCAATGACTTTAGCAAATCTCTAAAATCCACCCTACCGTCTGCAGTAAAAGTGAACACTAATTTGCTCATGTCAAATGTATATTCAGCATCAATAACCTTCATCTCTAAGTTATGTTTTCTAACCATTTTTTTTGCAAAACTTATGGCATACTTTTGTTTTTTTTCTATATCTTCAAGTTTCTTTTTGTCGCCATCAGTTGCAAGTCTAACAATTTTTTTAAATTCACCTGTTGTGTCAATTTCAACTTTGTCAGTTTCTGCAACACCAAATACAAGCCCGTTTTCACTTTCACAAATAACAGCTTGCCCTTTTTTTATAAACAAATCATTGGCGTTGTAATCAATCAATTCACCATTTGATTTAAATCTAACTTTTACTATTTGCATAAATGTTTTATCTCCAATATTTTCAATAACAAATTATCAATAACTCCTGCAAAATTTGCATTTGATGTTATCTTTTGACTTGCGAGTTGAATTTCTTTTATGATATTCAAAACTGCAAGTTCATTCATTTCATTTGAAAGAACCAAAAGTTCGTTTAATATCTTTTGATTTTTTACAAGATTTGTCTTACCTTCTTTTATATACAAAATATCCATATATAATGAAGTCAATATCTCAAAAAATGTGTCAATCCTATCTTTGTTCTTTATTATGTTTGACGAAAATTCTAACACAAAACTAGAGTTTCTCATCTCCGTAAGGATTTTTCTACACAAATTATAAATCTCGACAAACTTTTCATCATAAAAAATGTTGTTTAGTGTTGTCAAGTTTCCATTTGAATATTGACAGGCAAAATTAAATTTGTCTCCTTCATTTAATTTATAGTCAAAAATTTTTTGCAACTCTACATTATCAAACTTTGGAATAGAGAAAATTTCACATCTGCTCTTTATTGTTGGCAAAACTTGATTAAGGTTTGATACAAGCAAAATAAATTTGTCAAATTCCCTTGGTTCTTCAATAACCTTCAAAAGCTTGTTTTGTGCTTGAACTGTTGCATTCTCAAAGTTATTCAAAACAAAATACTTACTTTTGAACTCTAGTGGCAAAACAAAGCTATCTTCAACAATCTTTTGACTATCTTCAACCAAAATATTTTTTTCTTTGCCAAATAATTCAACATCAACAGCAGTTTCATCCAAAATTTTTTGACAGTTAGAACATATAAAACATGGTTTATTTTCGTCCAAACACTCACATTTCATAATCAAAAATTTATATATTGCATCAAGAAGCAATTCATCATCACTTTGCAAAATAATTGCATGCTTGCCACCCAAAAGTCTATCGACAAAATTTTTATATTTTTCAAGTTGACTAATCTTAAACAAATATTTACTCAATTATTTTCTCCTGTTTTAGTTTAGATACAACCAAACAAAGCAGTTCTTCTTCACTCAAAGTTGCATCTAACTTGACAATTCTATCTTCTCTTTTTACAAGTTCCAAAAAGCCTTGTCTAACCTTTTGATGATAGGACATATCTCTTTCTTCTATCCTGTCGCCCTTGTCTTGCCCACCCTTTCTTTTGAATGCAACAACTGGGTCAATATCTAGATAAAAGGTTATATCTGGCAAAAGTCCATTTGTCGCAAAATTTGTGATATCCATAATTTCTTTGTCATCAAAATTTCCTGCAAATCCTTGATATACTCTTGTGCTATCAAAAAATCTATCACAAACAACAATCTTTCCTTCTGCTAGTTTTGGCTTTATAAATTCATCAACAAGTTGTGCCCTGCTTGCAGAAAAAAGCAAAATTTCAGCTCTTTCTGAGATTTTTTCATCACTATATTTCAAAATATTTCTAATGTTTTCACAAACCTTTGAACCACCTGGCTCTCTTGTTGCCACAAAATCAATGTTGTTTTCAACAAAATATTTTTTTAGGTTTTCAATCAGAGTGGTTTTTCCTGCACCTTCTCCACCTTCTATAGTAACTAATTTTCCCATAAGTAAATTTTAACACAGAAAGGATTATAATCAAAATAAATTTACAAAAAAAGAATGGCAAAACCATTCTTAAAGTTCTATTTTTACAATTTTATACTTTGCATCACCTGCTGGAGTATCAACAACAACTTCTGCTCCAACTTTTTGACCTAAAATTGCTTTTCCAAGTGGACTAGAGTTACTGATGATTCCGTTTATAGGGTCGCTATCTGTTGAACCCATAAGTGTATAAACAACATCTTCATCAAACTCAACATCATGCAAAGTAACTTTTGAACCAACATTCACAACTTTTGTGTTTAGTGATTCTTTTGTGATAATTTTTGCATTTTTTATTCTATTTTCAAGTTCCAAAATTTTAAGCTCAAGTTGAGCTTCTTTTGTTTTTGCAGCATCATACTCTGAATTTTCACTCAAATCTCCATAAGATTTTGCTTCGCCTATCATTTTGGCAACCTTTATTCTTTCAACTGTTTTTAATCTTTCAAGTTCTTTTTTTGTTTCTTCAAGTCCTTCAGGTGTTAAAAATATATCTTCCATATTGTCTCCTTACTTTAAAAAAAATGCCAACAAATTGTAAAATTTGCATAGCTTTTTCTTGACTTGAAAAATATACCACAAATTGACTTGTTTGTCAAGAATTTTGTGATAATTTTCAAATCGTTCTCAATATTTTATGCCACAAATTATTAAATATGTCAAAAATTTGATTATATTTTTGTTTTGTGGTATCATTTCTATATGTTTAAATTATGGGTTAAAGAATTTGATGATAACAACAGAATAACAAAGCATCAATCATTTGAGTTTGAACAGGACTTTGATGTAAGATTTTTGAGAGCATATATTGAAGTTGTCTGCAACGAATTAAAAATTGAAACACCAATGATACTAACTTCACACTATGTAACATTCAACAACTTTAATAGAGTCAAATTTTCAAAAAGTGATTTTGTTGATATAACAGATTTCAATTCTCTTTCAATTGAATTGTTAAACTAATCTATTTATTGACAGTTTTTTATTAAAAAACACATCTTTTTTTCGATGTGTTTTTTTGATTTATAATGTTTTTTCTGCTTCGACAGCTTTTTCTTCTTTTTTATGTTTTTTGTTTTCTTGTCTTGTTTTGTTTGCTTTTGCCTTTGCAAGAAGAACTTTCTTTTGTTCTTCACCAGCAAATCCAAGAACTAAATTTTGCATCTCCAATTCATTTCTAGACTTGAATGTTTCATAAGCTGAAAGTTGAATTGTGAGAATTCTTGAGAACCCTTCAAAGCAATTTATTTTGTCTAAAGTGAAATAAAGTTCTGGACAAATCTTAACACATTTTTTTACAAAATTAATTCTTTGCTTTTCACTAAATGAATTGAGTGCTGAATTGTGCAATAAACCAAGCATATAGTCATAATACTTTTGATATTCGACCTTTGTGTTTTTTACATGCTTTCTAACTTCGTTTGGAATAACATATAATGTTCTATTGTTCCAATGTTTAAGAGCTTTTGCTGGGAAAACTCTGCCTTTTTCTGGATTTCTTTTCAATGTTTCATTGGCAGCTGTTGTTGATCTCATAATCATTTTGTTACCAGCAACAATTTCTTTGAATTTTTTGTTGTCTATACTTTCTGCAATCTTTATTGCAAAAGCGTCCAAAACATTACCTTTATATGCGTCTGGTCTAAAATACAAATTCAATGCTCTTTGAAGTTGTGTTTTGATTGTTGACTTTCTTGTGAATTGCTTTCCGTTTTTGTAAACACCCTTTTGTTCAATTTTTTCATTCAATGCCTTGCAGTTACTAAACAAAACTTCTGGATTCTTTTTGAATGCCTCAATCAAAGATTCAACGGTTATCATATCTTGAAGATTTGGCATATCTTCAAGTTCAACAACAAGTTCTGGTTGATTTCTAACTGCAATATTAACTATTTTTTCATTAGAAATATTTGAACTTTTGTCAATCAATGAATAAAGACTTGCACCGTTTGCTGTTGCAATATCAACAAGTTTTTCCAAATTTACATTTGTAACATTGTCAATTATATAAGACAAAACATAAGGTTTTTTTCTAACCTCATTTTGAAGTTGCTTTTCACTTAAACTTAACAATTTTTTTATAGCAGTTTTTCTCTCGTCATCTGTTAAATTTTCAAATTTATTTTCGCTTAAATTATCTTTTTTTTCTTTCAATGAGTTTAAAATATCACTAAAAAATCCCATAATACACCTCTATAATAATATATTGTAGCAGTTTTATACTTAAATGTCAATATCTATTTTTTTTCTGCATTTTTATAGTTGTTATTTTACAATATGTGTGTTAATGAAAGAAAGTTAACACACAGTTTACTCATAACTTATGAAAAAATACCCACTTATAAAAAGAAGTGGAATTGATAATAAAGTATATTCACAAAGAGCTGATAATAGAAAATTTTTAAGAATAAACGATAAACAAGTCTTTGATTCCAAACCAG
>CAMOHL010000059.1 GCA_946615295.1 uncultured Clostridia bacterium | reverse complement strand
ATAAGGAGTGAATTATGGCAACACAAAAAAATACAAAGAAAAGAAAAGTAATTAGTCATAGTGACAAAGGTATTGTTCATATTCAAGCAACAAAGCACAACACTATTGTAACAATTACAGATGATGCTGGTAACGAAATCAGCTGGTGCAGTGCTGGAAAACTTGGATTTAAAGGTTCAAGAAAGGGAACACCATTTGTTGCAGGACAAGCCGCAGAAACTGCAGGAAGACTTGCAAAAGATCGTGGCATTAAATCAGTAGAAGTTCATGTAAAGGGACCAGGCAATGGTAGAGAAGCTGCTATAAGAGCACTTCAAACAGTAGAACTTGAAGTTACACTTATCAAAGATGTATCTCCAATTCCACACAACGGTTGCAGGCCACCAAAGCATAGAAGAATATAAAGGAGAAGAAAAATGGCAATTAAACATCCTGTTTTAAAAAGAAGCCGTTACCTAGGCATCAGCCCTATGGCAATCGGTATAGATAAAAAATCAAACAGAAATCCTGGTGCTAATGTTCGTCGCAAGGTTTCTGAATATGGAATACAACTCAAAGAAAAACAAAAAGTTAAATTTATCTATGGTGTTAGAGAAAAACAATTCCGTAAATACTATGATAAAGCTCAAAAATCAAGAAACACAACAGGTGAAGAAATGCTTTCACTCATTGAAAGAAGACTTGACAATGTTGTTTACCGTCTTGGTTTTGCAAAGACAAGACCACAAGCTCGTCAATTTGTAAATCATGGACTTATGACAGTTAATGGTCATGTTGTTGACATTCCTTCATACCAAGTTGAAATCAACGATGTTATTGGTGTTAAGGAAAACAAAAGAGAATATGAAATATTCAAAGCACTTAGAGAAGCAAAAGTTGTTACTCCAAAGTGGCTTGAAGCAGACATGGCAAATCTTTCTGGTAAGGTTATTGCTAAGCCACAAAGAGATGATGTCGATGCAAATATTAATGAAACATTGATTGTAGAATTCTATTCTAAATAATAGTTTTTAAAATTTTTGGAGGTAAAAAATTTTTATGATGGAAATCGAAAAACCAAAAATTACTTGTGAAGAAACAAACAATGGCAACTATGCGAAATTTGTTGTTGAACCACTAGAAAGAGGTTATGGACTCACAATTGGAAATGCTCTTAGAAGAACACTCTTGTCTGCTCTTCCAGGTGCAGCACCAATTGCCATAAGAATCAATGGTGTTCAACACGAGTTTTCAACCATTAAGGGTGTTGCAGAAGATGTTATTGATATTGTGCTTAACATAAAGAGTTTGGCTGTTAAAACAACAAGCTTAAATGAAGATTTTGTTACAACACTATACATCAAAAAATACACTGCAGGCGAAGTTAAAGCAAGTGATATAGAACCAAATCCAGAAGTTGAAATTCTCAATCCAGATTTGCATATTTGCACAATGGAAGATTCATCTCTCGAAATGGAAATTATGATTGGTAGAGGCAGAGGCTATGTTCCTGCTGATATCAATAAAACAAGAATTAGTGATATTGGTTGGATTGCAGTTGATTCAATCTATACACCAGTCAAAAAAGTTAACTATAACATTGAAAATGCTCGTGTAGGTCAAAGTATGAATTATGACAAACTCACCATTGAAGTGGAAACCAATGGAACACTTTCTGCTCGTGAAGTTGTAAGTCTATCTGCAAAGATAGTTCAAGACCACACACAATTGTTTGTTGACCTTGTTGATGAAATGAAAGGATTAAGCATCCTAAAAACAAGAGAAGAAGACAAACAACTCAAAGTTCTCGAAACAAGCATAGAAGATATGGAACTTTCAGTTAGAAGCTTTAATTGCTTGAAGAGAGCTGGTATCAATACAGTTGAAGATTTGACTAAAAAATCAAAAGAAGATATGTTAAAAGTAAGAAATCTTGGACTTAAATCACTCGAAGAAGTTATCAAAAAACTTGAGAGTTATGGTCTTGGATTAAGAAATGATGAGGAGTAAGAAATATGGCAGCAGTTAAAAAATTAGGAAGACCTACCGATGAAAGATTGGCAGTGTTAAAAAACCAAGCAACAGCACTCCTTTGGTACGGAAAAGTTGAAACTACTTTGGAAAAAGCAAAAGCTTTGAGAAGTTACACAGAAAAACTTTTGACTCTTGCAATTAATTCTTATGAAGACACTGTAAAAGTTACAAAAGAAGTTGTAAATGCAAAAGGCGAAAAAGTTAATAAAGAAGTTTTGAACGATGGACCAAAGAAATTGGTTGCTAGAAGAAAATTGATGGCTAAACTCAACGATATTCAAGAACAAAAAGCTGAAGGTGAATCTAAAGCAGATTTTGTTAAGAGAACAGCTGATGTTGCTCATCCACTTATTGAAAAAATATTCAATGTATATGCTCCAAAGTATGCAAAAAGAAATGCAGAAAATGGTCAAGGTGGTGGCTACACAAGAATTTTGAAACTTGGTGCAAGACATGGCGACAATGCTGAAATGGCAATCATAAAACTTATTTAAAAGAAAGGCAGTTTGCCTTTTTTTTATACCCAAAAACATAAATCAATTCTTTAAATTCAAAAATAAATTAAGATTTTATATTTTTAGAATATTAAAATTTTGTAATCAAAAAATATTTTGTTGTATTTTTTAAACAAAAAACTACAACAACAAATGATAGTTTTTTTGAAATACTCAAAAATTTATATTTAAAAAATTTAATAAAAATCTTAAAAAAACAAGCAAAAAACACAAAAAAATTGCAAAAAACTGCTGATTTTTTGAAAATTTTTTAATTTTTAATTATTTTTTTTGTAAAATCACAAACAAAAAAATTAAAGTTTTGAATATTTTTTTATCTTTACTTACATTTTTTCTTATTGTTTTATGTCAGAACTTTGTTTGACTTGGATTTAAAATAATTATATAATTATTTATAAATAGTATATACTAATGATTGATAGGGAGTATATTATGGCAAAAAAACGATTTACAGCTTTATCACAAATGTCGAGAAAAGAAAAATTTATGAATGTCTTAAAGATATTTGGATTTTCTTTTGCTGGAGTTATGGCAATGCTTGCTGGTGTTGTTTTGTATGTTTGGATTTCTGGTGGATTCAAACCTAAGTATGTTCCTTTGGAAACTTGGGGCTGGACAACAGCAATTGCAGCAGATGGAACTTTTGAAGAAAAGAGCGAGTTTGTTATTGACGGCAACAAAAAAATTTCTGTTGACGAAAATGGTAATCAGCTTAAAACGGAAAATGGAAATTTGATTTGGAAGCAAGAAGTTGATGAAGATGGAAATCCTGTTTATGAATATGTAATGCTCGGAGCAAATGTTGATTGCACTGAGTTAGATGCAGTTTTGAAAATTGATGAGAGTTCAAATGCTGAATCTCCAATCTTGCAACTTGTTGAAGATGACAACACCAAAATTATAGACAAAGATGAAAACGATGCCGATAAACTGTATTTGAACTACACTGTCAAAATAGGTCAACCAATAAAGTTGAAACCATTGACAAAAAAAGTTTTGCTTAATGGAGAAGAAGTTGAAGTCAATGTTGGTGGCTGGGTTAAACTTATTGCAACACAGGGATTAAAAACCACATCTTGCTGGGTATTTGTTGATACATCAGTCGAACAAATTGATATTTCAACAAAACAAAATTTTGACTTTGATGAAGAAAAACAATACTATAATGTTTATCCAAATTCAAAAATTGATATTCAATCAGTTTTGAGTCCAGAGAACTCTATTGTTTTGCCATCAACAAATGTTCCTTCAAAAAAAACATTAAAGATTGATGAAGTCAATTATGTCCTTGGTCAAACAAACTTTAAAAAATCAAAGCCAATACATTTTGAAACTTCAAATCCAGAGATAGCTTCAATAGATAAAAATGGAGTTGTTACAATATATAGCGACAAAGAGGGTGAAGAATTCACAATCTATGCCTACACAATTGCAAAATATAATGATATTGACAATGAGCCAACACTTGATGACTATTCACAATATCAAGACCCAATGATACCATATAGACAAGCAATTGGTGAAATACGAGTTTTGTCAAATGAAATAAAGTTTAAGATAAATGAAATCACTGTTCAAGAACTTACAACTGGTTCAAAAAACATAACTATTCCTGACTATCCTGTTTTTGAAGAAGGTAGAATTGTCTTCTCAAACACAGAACAAAATGTAAGAAAAAACAATTATTTTGTTGACATAGTTTTGTCAAATGAAATAGATGTGGACTATAAGAATACATTGCTAGGCAAAGTTAAGTTGTATGTTGGATACGAAACAAATGATGCTCAAGGTTTTGGTCAACAATTGATAATTGGAAACAATCAAATTTCTATAAACAACAAGATTATTGCCGATGCATCACAATTTATCACAGTTGAAAAGGATGCCACATTAAACAGAACATACAACTACAAGGTTGAACAATATAGTCAAAATAAGTTCTATTTTATATTTGTCTATGAGCAACCTGAAAGTGAAGATGTATTTTATGATTATGTTCCATTCACAATTTCAAAAACAAATCTAAATTCAGTTGCAACAAGCGAAAATGTTGTTGTATTAAATTATAATTCAGATGATGATTTGGAAGAATTTGACTTGAATGATATCACTGTTGAACTTAATCCAACAAATTCAACATATTCAAGAGTTTTGTTCTTTACTCCAAACACAGATGTTATCAAATGTGATGACACAAGTATAAAAGTTTTGATAAACGAAAAAGATTGTTATCCAATTTCTATATCAGAACAAGAAGCCTTCAACTATTCAATTGTCAGACCACTAAAGACAGGCAGAGCAAACATATATGCAGTTGTTTTGAGAACTACTGAAAAATTTGATGGAACAAATTTTGGAGATTATATAATTACAAATGGTTATGCTGAAATAGAAGGTTCAAGCGATGCTATAAATGTAACAGTTGAAAACAAAGTTGTATTTACGGGCATTGATTATAATGCAGAAGAGAGCGACAAGATTGCAAGATATAATCCAAATTTGGACATTGATGATGAAGATTATGCTTTTGCTCTCAACAGTAATATTTTTGCAGAAATCTACAAGGGTGGACACATTGCTGTTGAAATAACATATAATGGCGACATTGATTCATTGGAAAACAATAGATTGACTATCAATCACTTTACTGGTTCAAACATCAATGCTCAAGTTGTAAATCAAAATAATACTGTTGCAGGAAAGTTTACATTTGACATCATTGCAAACAGTGAGGGCTATGCAAAATTTGAAGTTCTCCACGATAGAGAATCAATTTATGTTGTTGCAATCAAGATTTTGTCAACCGAACTTGTGGGAATGAATTTGACAACTGATGAAGATGAATTGCAAGCTGAATTGACTGTTGAGTTCCAAGGTTCAACAGAGCATGACAATTTGATTATGGCAACGGATTATAGTTGGCAGAATTTGTATCTCAATTTGAATTTTGAATCACCAGAAGCTGATGAAAAAGATTTTTACTTGAATGTATATCAAATACCTGAAAATTTTGATTTGAATATCTTGGAACAATTCAAAGGTAAAAACTACAATGAAGAAATTGAAGGATTAGATGAAAGCATCAACACAATTGCAAAGTTTATTAGAACACTTAATATAAGTGAAAATATTGTTAAAGTGTTTGATGAAAATGGAGAAGGAGATGCTTCAATTTGGATTAACGGAAACGAATTTGTTTATAAATTTGTTGGACTTGGAAAAGTTTTGATTGTTGCAGAATCTACAAT
>CAMOHL010000058.1 GCA_946615295.1 uncultured Clostridia bacterium | reverse complement strand
AAAATGTTGAAATTTGTCAAATTGAAAGAAAGGAAATGACATATCTATATAATGACAACGATTTGTACTATTTTATGGATATGGAAACTTATGATCAACTTCCAATTTCAAAAGAAGAAGTTGGTGATGCAATGAAATATGTGCTTGAAAACACAACAGCAACAATCCAAAGAGTAAATGGAAAGGTTATTGCAGTTGAACCACCACTTTTTGTTAATTTGAAAATTGTTGAAACTGAACCAGCTGTTCAAGGTGATACATCAAAATCAGCAATGAAATCAGCAAAACTTGAAACAGGATTGGAAATAAAAGTTCCTTTGTTTGTTAGTCAAGATGACACTGTTAGAGTTGACACAAGAACAGGAACATATCTTGAAAGAGTTTAAAATGAAATGCTCAATATGGGCATTTTTTTTATGCCTATAAAATATAATATACAAAGGAGTTGAAGTGCTAAGAGATATATTGCCTGATTTTTTAAACAAAGCGATTAGCTTTTTGAAATATGATGATTTGTGTGAGATTAGATTGAGATTAAAAAAACCAATTTCAGTAAACTACAAAAACTCATATTATTTTTTGGGATATGGTGGACTTTGTAATGAAACTGATGCAATTATATGCTCAAAAGAAATGATTCAAACAATAATCTCAAAAGCAAGCAATTTTTCAGTTTATGCAGTAAATGACGAACTGAAAGAAGGGTATTTGTCAGCAGGTGATGGTATAAGAATTGGCTTGACCGGAACTGTTGTGATGCAAGACGATAAAGTTTTGACAACAAAGGATTTTAATTCATTAAATATTAGAATTCCACATCAAATTTTTGGTTCCGCATACAAAATTTCAAAAATAATTTTTGATGAAAATCAAAATGTATATAGCACTATGATTATTGGAGCACCTGGTGTTGGAAAAACAACAATTTTGAGAGATTTAGCTGTTCAAATAAACAAGATAAGAAAAGACATAAATATTTTGCTACTTGATGAAAGAATGGAAATTTCAAGCCCTTATGAAGGAGTGGCGACATTAAATGTTGGGACAAGCACTGATATTATCTGTGGTGGAAAAAAAGACTTTAATATTATAAATGGTATTAGAAGTATGGCTCCAAATGTTATTATTGTTGATGAAATAGGAAGCAAAAGAGATATTTCAGCAATTGAATATGCGACAAATTCTGGGGTTTCTATAGTTGCAAGTGTGCATAGTAAAGATATCTTTGAATTTCAAAAGAAAGTAGAATTTGAAAATATAGTCAAATCTAGAGTTTTTAAGAGATATGTTGTTTTGTCGGCAAATGAAGGAAAGGGAACAATTGAAAATATATATGATGAATATATGAAGCCGGTTTTGAGGTTTATATGATAAAAATAGCGATTTTGATTTCATTATTTTTGGCAAGCACTTATCTAGGATTTCAAACAGCAACTGTTTATGATGAAAAACTAAAATTTTATCAAGATTGCACAAAGTTTTTGAAAAATATAAAGAGTGAAATATCATTTTTTAAAACAGATTTGATTTCTATGTTTGATAAGTTTAAATTTCAATCAAAATTTGAAACTTTAAAAAACAGTATAAAAGATTTGTATATACAAAACAAGGAATTTAACATTCAAGATATAAAAAATATTATCGATAAAACAATTATCATTGACGATGACGAAAAGAATAAACTTGCTCAAATGTTTTTTGAAATTGGAAAAATTGGATATTATGAGCAACTTGAAAAAATAAGTTATTATATACAAGCTTTTGATGAAATTGAAAGTAGAGTTGAACAAAAAAAGAATAAGATGATGCCTTTTTGTAAAAAGATGGGTGCTATTATAGGTGTTTTACTATGTATTATTCTTATATAAACATTTGCATACTACTATGCAAAAGTGTTGCACACTACTATGCAAAACGGTTTAAGGAGTAAAAATATGGGTGTTGAGATAATTTTAAAGATAGCGGCAGTGGGAATTTTGACAAGTGTTGTTAATCAAGTGCTCAAATATTGTGGAAAAGAAGAAATAAGCACCTTAACAACACTTGCAGGGCTTATTGTTGTGCTTGTTATGGTTGTAAACTTGATTAGTCAACTATTTAATACTGTAAAAGGATTGTTCTCATTATAGTATGGATATTGTAAAGGTTATAGCAGTTGGAATTATAACAGTTGTGGCTGTTATAATTTTGAAACAAATCAAGCCAGAACTATCAATTTTTGCAACTATTGCAGGGTCATTGGTTATTATTTTTATGATTTTGCAGGCAGTTGGTGTTGTGATTGTTGACTATAAGAATTTACTAGACAAAACTGGATTGAATTCGGGTATATTTACAAGTGTTTTAAAGATTATTGGTGTTGGTTATTTGGTTGAGTTTGCTAGCGATATCTGCAATGATGCAGGCGTTGGGAGTATTTCAAACAAAATTTTGCTTGCAGGCAAGATTTTGATAATGATTATGTGCTTGCCAATAATCAAAAATTTGTTAGAGTTGATTATAAATTTTGTGTCTTAGGTTGAAAAAGATGAGCAAGAAATATTTTGTTTTTGTGTTAATTTTTGTTTTGATATTGTCTTGCTTTTTTTGTGGGAATTATTTCAAAAAAACGGACAAGGTTTTTGCTAGTGGTGTATCGTCCTATTTAGATATTTCGGCAGATTTAGAGAATATTGTTGATGAGCAAATTGACAATTTGAATGGTGATGAATTTGATGATATATTAAATAATTTGGGAGAAAAAGAGAAGTCAGTATTCAATGGAAAATCATTTTTTGAAAAGCTTAAAGACATTATTGCTGGAAAAGATAATTTTGATTTTGGCAACATAATTCACATTGTCTTATCACTTTTTTTGGACAACCTATCTGGCATTATTCCCATGCTTGCAATAATATGTGCAGTGGCAATTATTAGTAGCATTTTGTTGCAGTTTAGAGGCAAATCACTCAACAAATCTTTGGGTAATATAATTCATTTTGCTTGCTTTTCTATTGTGGCAGTTTTGGTTTTGACAGCAGTTTTTGAACTTGTAAAAATTACAGCAAACACTCTAAATAGTTTGAAATCTCAAATGGAAATTTCTTTTCCTATAATGCTTACCCTTATGGCCAGTTTGGGTGCAGGTTCTTCGGTTGCAATATATCAACCATTGCTTGCAATTTTGAGCGGAGTTATGGCAGGAATATTTTCCAATATAATATTGCCAATTTTTTCATTAAACCTGATTTTTTCTGTTGTTGGCAATTTGACTGAAACTGTCAAATTATCAAAGATATCTAACTTTTTGAATAGTTTATGTAAATACATAATTGGCTTTGTTTTTACGATTTTTTCTGGATTTATGGCAGTTTCAGGAATTGTTGCTGGCAATTATGACGGAATATCAATTCGAGCAACAAAATTTGCAATAAAGAGCTATGTTCCAATTATGGGTGGATATTTGAGTGATGGATTTAGTTTGATTATGGCTAGTTCAGTGTTGATAAAAAATGTGGTCGGCTATTCAGGACTTATCATAATGTTTTTGACTATTATTTCGCCACTAATAAAGATTGTATTGTTTAAACTTGGGTTATCTCTTGTCTCTGGAATTATCGAGTCAGTGGCAGATAAGAGAATAACAAATTTTGTTTCTAGCACTGCAAAGAGTTTAACAATGCTTTCTAGCATTATATTGGCTTTTGCATTTTCTTATTTGATTAGTGTTGGTCTTATGATGTGCACAACAAATGTATTTTAAAGTTTTGCATAAACTTAAACAAAATTAAAAATGACTTATATTTTAGAATTTTTATGGATATTTGTTTGAAATGTCTTGATGGAGTTTGAATTGACAGTATATATTTTAAGTATTGTTGGTATTGTTTTTTTGGGAGTTTTGATTGATATTATATTGCCTGATGGGGAGATTAACAAATTTGTTAAGGGTGCTTTTTCTTTGATTGCTCTGTTTGTTATCATAAGTCCTGTTCAAAAATTATTTAATTCGAATTATAGTATTGATGATGTTTTTTATAATCAATCTGCAATAAAAACTGATAGTGATTTTTTGGAAGCAACAACAAAACAACTCAAATCTCAACTTGAAATAACTTTAAAGGTTAAACTTAAAGATGCAGGTTTTGACAATGTTTCGGTCGAAATTTTGTGTGATATGTCAGAAAATGTTTTTCAAATAAAAAAAGTTATAATTGATATTTCAAAAATGGTTATCAATGCAAATATCCCGCATATAAATAAATATGTAGAAATAAAAAATGTAGTAATTGAATATTTGAATGTGGAGGAGAGTGATGTGATTATAAATGAGTGAAGAAAAGAAAGAAAAAAAATCTATATTTGCATTTTTAAAGAATATGAGTTTTTTAAAAAAACTAAAACAGGTCAAGCATATAGGACTTATAACAACGGTTATTTTTGTTTTAATATTGCTATTGATTCTCTTTGGAGATTTTAATCTGTTTAAAACAAATAGTTCAAGCACAACAAATGTCAATGCTACATATATTTCAACTGCCGAGTATGAAAATAATATTGAAAACAAGTTGAAATTTTTGATTTCTAAAATCAAAGGTGCAGGAAATGTTCAAGTTATGGTAACTATTGACAGCAGTGCTAGTGTTGTTTTGGCATCAAACGATGAAACAAAAACAAGCAATGGAACAACAACAGTTTCTGCAAATCCAATCATACTTCAACAAAATGGACAAAACTATCCAATAGTTATCAGTGAAGTTTTGCCAAAGATAAAGGGTGTTGTAGTTGTTAGTAGTGGAGCTAGCAACACTGCAGTTAGACTAAATATTTTAAAGGCAGTTCAAACACTTTTAAATTTGAATGATTCACAAATAAATATTTTGGTGGGAGAATAAGGAGATTTTTATGAGTAAAAAGAAGAAAATTATTATTTTGGCAACAATGTTTGTTTTGCTTGTTGTAACTGGATATTTGAACATTGTCTTAAACAATAACACAACCACGATTGCCAATAGTGAAAATGTTGTTACAGGAAATTTTTTTACAACATATAGAACGGACAGGCAATCAACAAGAAATGAAGAAATTGCCTACTATGATGCAATTATTGCAAGTGCAACAAGTAGTAGTGATGCAAAGGCGGCAGCAGAACTAAAAAAACAAAACTTGGTTTCTGCAATGGAGATGGAACTTGTAACTGAAGGATTGATAAAGGCAAAGGGCTTTGATGATGTTATTGTTACAAATTCAAACAATTGTGTTAATGTCATAGTAAAATCAGCAGAACTTTCTAGTAGTGAAGTTGCACAAATTGTTTCGGTTGTGAAAGAACAAGCAAATGTCAGTATAGAAAATATAAAAATTATACCTGTTGAATAAAATTTGAGCGAATATTTCGCTCTTTTTTATTATTTATAATAAAAAATGATTGAAACAACACAAAGTTTGTGATATAATACATAGGTAATGTGAGGTTTTATGGATTACGAATTTAAAAATGAAATGTATTCTAACAAAACAAACAAAGGAAAAGTAAATTGCAACAAAAATATTTTGCTATCTATAATCAGTTTGGCAACAAAGGAAATTGCTGGAGTTTCTTCTCTTTGTGAAAATTTTGGTAGTGGACTTAAAAAGATTTTGTCAAACAATTACACAAATGGTGTAAAAGTTCTATATGGCAAAAATGGCGTTGTTATTGATGTATACATTAATGTTTATGAAGATTATAGTGTGCCAGACATTGCATACAAAGTTCAAGAAAACATAAAAAATAGCATTTCTGCAATGCTTGATGTAAGCATTGATACAATTAATGTTCATGTTCAAGGTGTAGATTTTAGTCAAAAGGTAGATTGATATGAGTAGA
>CAMOHL010000057.1 GCA_946615295.1 uncultured Clostridia bacterium | reverse complement strand
GAGTTGTTGTAATTGATTTTGTTCAAACAAATTCAAGAGAGCTTCATTTGTTGTGTCTATAATTGAAAAACTATCATTTTCACTGTCATAGACATAATAATCATCGTTATACATCAACTGAATGTTTACATTTTCACACAAATAGTCAAAATCAACTGGTTTGTATCTGTTGTTTTCATCTCTTTCTGCTTGAATTCCAAGTTGATTTAAAACTGAATATGAAATTTTGTTTCCCTTATTCAACACCAAAGTCAAACCAAAAATATCATTTTTGTCATAATTTGGTGATGTATAAACAACTTTGTATGAATCGTTTATGTAGTCATCATTTTTTAGTGATGGATAAAACAAATTTGATGATGATGAAGATAATAAACTAACTGAGTTTTTTGATTTTTCAAGTTTTACTGTTGAATTTGAAGTTTTTATTAGCATTTTTATTGGTGCATAATAATTATACTCAACACCTGCAAAATTTGAATTTGAATTGTTTGTGATATTATTTAATTCAAAATCTTTCACAACATTTAAAAAATTGTTGTTTATGCAATTATAGTGGCCATATTCAATAAATTGACTCATATCACCTGTTATGGTTATTGAATTTTCAGTTCCCTCAGTGTTTGCAGATGACATAATTTCAGTGTAGTTTAGCGATGAAAAATCAACCGTTGCAGTTGCAATACTGATTGGATAGTTACTCAAAGTGTCTTGTTGCATACTATTTATGTATAACGAAAATCCATTTGAAATTGCCAAGACAAGTGCAACACCAATAATACCAATTGAACCAGCAAAACTTGTCAATATTGTTCGACCTTTTTTTGTTAGTAAATTTTTGAAAGATAAATATAATGCTGTCCAAAACTTTAGTGCCGATTTGTTTTTCTTTTCTACCTTTTCAGTTTTCTGTTCAATTTTTTCATTTTGAATGGTGTCCCCTGCGATGTTGCCGTCCAAAAGTTTGATTATTCTGCTACTATATTTTTTTGCAAGACTCGCATTGTGAGTAACCATTATGATTAGTTTATCTTTTGAAATTTCTTTCAAAAGTTCCATAATTTGTTTGCTTGTTTTTGAATCAAGTGCTCCTGTTGGCTCATCTGCCAAAATTATGCTTGGATTGTTGACTATTGCTCTTGCAATTGCAACTCTTTGCATTTGACCACCAGAAAGTTGATTTGGATATTTCTTTATTTGATCCAAAAGTCCAACTTCCTTCAAGGCATTTTTTGCAAGTTCAGTTCTCTCTTTTTTTGAAATACCATTTAATGTCAAGGACATTTCAACATTTTCCAATACATTCAAGTGCTGAATTAGATTATAACTTTGAAAGACAAAACCAATTTTGTGATTTCTATATGTATCCCAATCTCCGTCTGAAAAATCTTTTGTGCTTTTGCCATCAATAATCAAATCTCCAGAAGTATATTTGTCTAGTCCACCAATAATATTTAATAGAGTCGTTTTACCACAGCCAGATGGACCTAATATGCTGACAAACTCATCATCACCAAAACTAGCTGTGATAGCTTTTAGAGCTTTGACATCATTATCTCCTGACACATAGGATTTTGAAATTTCTCTTAATTCTAACATAACTCCTCCAATTTTTAAGCATATACTAAAACATCACAAAAAAAATGTCAATAAATTTATATTAACATTTTTATTTTATTGTTACATTTGCCTTTTTGAATAAATAATAACGGAAAACTGTTTGCATTTGTTTTGATATTGTATATTTCAAAAAGTTTTTATTATAACAAAATACTATTGCTGTTTTTTAACTCCTGACCACAAGAAAATTGCAATTTGTGCTGGAATACCAATAAAGAATAATGGTATCAAATTATATTTCAAAAATTGCAAATAGAATGCTGTTATTAGTGTCCAAATCAAAAATGAAATATAGACATAATTCATTTTTTTATTACCCCATAGCGAATTGAATATTATAGCTAATGCAAAAGATATAGGCACTGCCCAAATAAACAACACCCAGTCAACTTCACCAAAAAGTAAGTTTGCATAGACAAACACAATTGTTGTTATAATCCAAATTACAGAAATTGACAAAAGTGCAATCATCAATTTGTTATGTGTTGAAACATGTTTTTTTGCGACTTTGTTTTCTTTTATTTCCATTGGGTTTGTTATTTGGTCAAGTGTTACATTATATAGTTTTGCAAGTTCAATCAAATTTTCAACACTAGGAATAATTTCTCCCGTTTCCCACTTGCTGATTGTTTTGTCGGAATAATTAAGTTTTTCTGCAACTTCGCTTTGTTTTAATCCATAATGTTTTCTCAAATTTACAAGATTTGTTGATATTGTTTCGTTTAATTTATTCATAGTTATATTATCTATTAAATTTAATCAAAAGTCAAACGATTTTTTTGATTTAGAATTGCAAATTCTCATTTTTTGAGAGTAAGAGAATTTTTGTGAGAGTGCAAAAAAATATTTTAGATTGCAAAAAGTTTAATTAGATTGTTATTTCGAAATTTATTATATATAATAAAGTTGTTTGCAAAAAGGCAAACAAGTAATTAGAAAGCTTTTAAATTTATCAAATAAAATTTTTAACTATAAAACAATTGGAGATACTATGAAAAAAATATCCGTAATTATTCCGGCATATAATGCCGAAAAGACATTGATGGATTGTTATAACAGTATTTTAAATCAAACATATCAAAATTTTGAAGTTATAACTATCAATGATGGAAGTTCAGACAACACTTTGGAAATTATGAACAATATGTCAAAACTTGACAATAGATTTGTTTCAATAAACAAAAAAAATGGTGGTGTTTCTAGAGCTAGAAATACTGGCTTTGAACACTCAACCGGAGATTATATCCAATTTGTTGATGCTGACGATACACTAAAACCAACAATGTTTGAAAAGCTTGTAAATTTGATTGAAACAACTGATGCAGATTTGGCAATATGCAGATTTGAACATCCTTTTTTTCAAACCTACTACGACAATAAAGTTTTTGACTTGACAAAAAGTGATGAATTGATTGAATTGTGTCAAGACCCATTTGGACTTGTTATGCCATGGAACAAAATTTGGAAAAGGGAAATGTTGACAGAAGCATTTGATGTTGATGAAAAGTTCTCTGAAGACGAATTGTTTAATTTAGCAAACCTGCCTAATCTAAAAAAAGTTGCAACAACCAATGAAATATTATACAATTATTATATACCTGCTCATGATGACCCAGCACTTTTAAATTCTTGCATTGGCAGACTTATAAAATCTGTTGAAAGTAACAGTTATCACAACAGTTTTTATTGGCTAGGTTTGAAACTACTACCAAAAAGAATGAACATAATCAAATCTGCAATAGAAAAGAATAAACTACCAATCAATTCAGTAGAAGACCTTTGTTATTACAAATTGATTGACTACTCAGTTTATACTCTACCAGCTTATATTGGTATGGGAGTATCAAAACAGGCACTTGTTCAAGATTATATTGAAATCTTGAGCGAATCAAATTTTATCAAAGGCTTTAAATCTCAAAGAAAATATGGACTCAAATTAAAAAATCTATCTTATCCAGCAAAATATATTCTTGTTCAAAAATTTATTAATTTGTGTTTCAAAATTTATGAACAAAAACACCACGACAAAAACTTTAAGATAAGTTATGCCTTTATGAGTGTATTCTTGACTTTGTTTACAGAACAAACACACAATCTAAACACTGTCAATTTGAATGCAAAATTGATTTTGAATATGCAAAATAATTCTACAAAAGAAGCAAATTATGTAAAGAGGATGTTTGAAGATGATATTATATTCTATAATTATAATCATTTCGCTGTTTTTAGTAACCTTATTTAATTCACTACTGACAACCATTGGATTTTGGACAATACTGTTATATTCACTTTTGACTATTGTTGTTATGATTGCAATTGATGGAGTTGTTGCACTTTCAACAAGAATAGTTCCACCAAGCAAGGTTAATCCATTCAAAAAAATATACAAAATTACAAAAGTTGAAAAAAAAATTTATGTTAAACTTGGAATAAAAGTTTGGAAAGAAAAAATTCCTGAATTTGGAAAGATTTTTAAAATTTTTGCAAAAGACAAAATATATGAGCCAAAGAACAATGAATATTTATTGAAATATCTAAAAGAAACTTGGTATGCAGAGGTTATGCATTTCTTTTCAATTTTCTTTGCATTCACTGCCCTACTATTTCTTCCATACAAATTAAATATCGTATTGCCAATTGTTATTGTTAATGCAATTTTGCAAATAATGCCAATTATGGTTCAAAGATACAATAGAGAAAGACTTATTACTCTATATAACTACAACTTAAAACATAGTGGAGATGTAAATGAACAAAAAAATTAAGAAGTATGTTGATTTGTTAGTTTCAAGTGATGAAAAAACTCTAAAAAAAATCGACGAATATGAAAAGCTAGAAAAATTTAATGAACATTTAGATTCAAATCCCGAAGATTATATACCTGTTGATGAGAAATTTGAATATATACCAAAAAATATATTCAAAAGGATTGGCTGGGCATTGAAAAGATTTTTCTTTTTGAGACCATTTGCAAAAGCAGCAAACAAAACATTGCAAACTGTTGTAACAGGCAGAGAAAACATAAAAGGCATTGACTCTGCTATTGTTGTATCAAATCATGTAAACAAACTTGACAGTTTAGCTATTCAATTTGCATTAAGACCAAAAAAAGTATATTTTACTGCTGCAGAATTCAACAATATGAATGGCTTTTTGGGAGATATGATGAGAGCAAACAGAATGCTTCCTATGAGCTCAAACATTCAGGCACAAAAAAACTTTTTGGGTGCAGTTAAAAAAATATTAAAGTCAAAAAAATATATAAACTTCTTTCCAGAAAGAGCTGAATGGTGGTGTTATGAAAAACCAAGACCACAACTGAGTGGAGCTTACAAAATTGCAACAAAAAACAATGTGCCAATCATACCAATATTTATAACATTCAACCAAACTGAAGAATCAAAAAAATCTCCACTTGGACTCAAACAATTTGTTGTTAATATTCTAAAACCAATTTATCCAAAGCAAGATTTATCTTTGAATGAAAATATTGAGTGGATGAAGAATGAATGTCAAAAGCAATGGCAAGACAAATATGATTCATTTTATAACACAAAAAAATAAAGTAGCAAACTGCTACTTTTTTTATTTTTTTCAATAAATACATAAAATTTCTCAAAAAAATTTACTTTTTTTGAATAAAAAACCAATATTTTTTATTATTTTATGTAAAAATATTACAAATCTATTTTTACATCGTAAAGCAAAAGTGATTTTGCAGGCATAGTTTTTGCAATGTTTTTTTGTCTGTCGCAAACTGCAAACAAGTTGTTTATATCTTCGACACTTAATTTGTTTAAACCACACTCAACAAGTGTTCCTGCCAAAATTCTAACCATATTGTATAAGAAATTTTTTGCAGTGAAATACATATCAATTTGTTTGTCGGCAGAAATAATTTTGATATCCAAAATTTCTCTATCAAAACTTGTTGTGTCAGCATTTTGATTACAAAAAGATTTATAGTTGTGTTTTCCCATTAACTGGTTTGCACACTTTTTCATATTTTCAATATTCAAATTACCTTTGACAAAGGTTGAAAAAGAATTTAGAAGTGGTTTTTTATACTCACCAAAATATATAGAATATCTATATGTCTTATGTTCAACATTATCCCTCAAATCCCAAAGTGTGGAAACTTCTCTACTAGATTGACATTGAATATCATTTGGCAAAAACCTGTTGAGTTTGCTTGCTACTCTATCTGCTGGAAGTTTTGTTTTGCATTCAAAGGTGAAATAAAATTTTTTTGCACTCACTCCACTATCAGTTCTTGAACAGCCACTTATGACTATATCCACCAAAAAAAGCTTTTTGAGTGCAGTTTCAATTTCCCCTTCTACTGTCTTACTGTTTTTGTTCCTCTGAAATCCATTATAGTTTTTGCCATTAAACTGAACTTCTACCAAAAATTTTCTCATAGACTAATTATATCACAGTTTTTTCATTATGCAATCAAAATGATTATATTAGTTTTTATATTTAAAATTTTTAAATATTGTATTGAGTATGTT
>CAMOHL010000056.1 GCA_946615295.1 uncultured Clostridia bacterium | reverse complement strand
TTTGTATCATAAAAATAAGCATGAAAAGTTTTACAAATTTAGTAATCAAAACATCGGCAATAAAATCAAATTTATTGAAATGCAAAAAACATATTTACAACACAAAGATATGCGCTGTTGTCAAAGCTGACGGATATGGTGTTGGAGTAAAAAATGTGGTTAAGGCTATTGATGATGAGGTTGATTTCTATGCAGTTGCTTGCTTTGTTGAAGCAACAAAGCTTAGAAAGCAAACAAATAAAAAAATATTGATACTAAATAAGGTTCCAACCGACAAAATAAAAAGCTGTGTGAAACAAAATATAAGTTTTTCTGTAACTTCAATTTTAGATATTCAAAACATTTTAAAACTAAATTTATGTGAAAAGGTAAATATCCATATTGCCATAAATACCGGAATGAATAGAATTGGTTTTGACAATAAAAAGAACTTTGAAAAAGTTGTCAAAATCTTGCATAAAAATAAAACTAGAATAAATATAGAAGGAATATTTACTCATATTTTTAATGCTACAAATCAAAGAGATACAAACAAACAAATTTGCATATTTAAACAATATTTAGAAATTCTACAAAAATATTTTGACACAACAAAAATCTTAAAACACACAACAGCAAGTTTTGCGACAGTAAAATATCCGCAATTTCATTTTGATATGATACGGCTTGGCATTGCGCTATTTGGTGGCCTTGAAGACAGTTTGGATATAAAGCAAAAACAAGTTGTTGAACTTACAACAAGAATTGTAGATATTCACAAAATAAAAAAGGGAGATAGTGTTGGTTACAACAAAGCATTTGTTGCAAAAAAAGATATGACTATTGCAACAATACCTGTGGGATATGCTGATGGAATTTTTAGAAATATTTCAAAAAAAGGATTTGTCAAGGTTGCTGACAAACTTTGCAAAATTGTTGGAAATGTTTGTATGGATATGATGATGATTGATGTATCAAACACAAAAGCAAAAGTTGGCGAAAAAGTTGTTATTATAGATGATGAATTAACTATAAACAATATTGCAAAGTGGTGTGGGACAATTAGCTATGAAATTTTAACAAACATAAAAACTAAAAGATTTTGCTTAAAAATTCAATAATTTTGTGATTTTTTCAGTTGTTTTATTAGTTTTTTTTAAAAAAATATAGTAAAATATAAATATGAGAATAATTGCAGGAAAATTTAAGGGTAAAGTTTTGACGAAGTTTGACCTAGACACAACAAGGCCAACAAGTGATTTGATTAGGGAAGCATTGTTTGACAAAATTGGTGTTGATGTTGACTGTTCAACCTTTTTGGATTTGTTTTCTGGAACAGGTGCAGTTGGAATTGAAGCATTGAGCCGAAATGCAAAGTTTTGCTATTTTGTTGACAGCGAAAAGTCAGCCATAAACATAATCAAAAAAAATCTTTCAAAAATATCTGCCGATAATTTTGAAGTGATAAACAATAAATTTGATGTTGCACTTAAGGGTTTTGCAAAACAAAATTTGACTTTTGATTTTGTATTTTTGGATCCACCATACAAAAGCGATTTTGCAGAAAGAGCAATTGATATGTTGATTGAACTTGGTCTTGTTAATGAAAACTCATTGATTGTTTGGGAACATGACAGTTCAAAACTAAACTATGTTGAAAATAGCTTTAAAGATTTCAAAACAAAAAAATATGGTCAAAAATTTTTAACTTATATTTATACAACAAAATAAATATTTATGCAAAAACAAATTATGTATTAAAAATTTTAATTAAATAATATTTATACAAAAAATTACATAAATATACATTGAAATAATTAAACATTCAAAATGTAAAAACTTATTCTTTTTACTAATGATTTGGAGAATATATGAAAGTAGAAACAATAAACATAAAAGAAGATTTTCCACCAAGTGATGTTGCTGTTGCCTTGCTTGAAATTGCAATTGATGGCTACAAAAACACTGACACAAAGGTTTTGAAAGTTATTCATGGCTATGGCTCTCATGGTGTTGGTGGAGAAATAAAAAGGCTTGCTCAAGAACGATTGATGACTTTGAAAAGAACGGGCAAGATTTTGGATTTTATTCCTGGTGAAAGGTTTGGCGAGAGTCAAAAAAGCAGTGAGTTTATTTTTGAAAATTTTCCTGAGCTCTTGCTTGATGAAGATTTGCGAAACTACAACAGTGGCATAACTTTGGTTTTTTTAAAGTAGCGTATTTGCTTGGTTCAAATTTGATATTAAGTTTTGGTTTAAGTTTAACAATAAGTTACTCTTAAACTTTTTTTGTAGCAAAAATTGGAATTTTGAGCCTTTGATAATATTGTTGCAATTTTTTTATATATGTGATATTATATAAAGGATTTTACAATTTGGAGAAACTTATGTTTAGAAATAGAACCGATGGAATTTTGGAAACATCTGATCCAATTCTCAACATTGCAACACACATAATGCCACATAGATACGATGCAATGGTAAATTTTTTGCTTGAATCTAGATGTGAAGGAATGGACGAATATATAAAAAAGACAAATGACGAAAAAGGTGTTCATTTTTCTTATATGGAAATTTTGATTGCAGCAATTGTTAGAATGTATGCTCAAAAGCCACTCTTGAATAGATTTGTTATGAATGGCAGAGTGTATAGACACGATGGCATTTATGTTTCTTTCGCCGTAAAAAAGCAGTTGACAGAAACTGCTCCTGAAACAACTGTAAAACTCAAATTTACAGGCAGAGAAAATATCTTTGAAGTCAAGCAAATGGTTGATGATATAATCTACAAAAACAAAGGCAATGCAGATGATAACGAAACTGATAACACTGCCAAAATTTTGTCAAAAGTGCCAAACGGTGTAACAAAATTTGCAGTCAACTTTTTGAAGTGGATGGATAGACACAACTGTTTGCCAAAAAAGATAATAGAAGCAAGTCCTTTTCACACAAGTTGCTTTATTACAAATATGAAAAGCATTTCAACCGACTATGTGTATCATCATTTGTATGATTTTGGAACAACAGGTTTGTTTGTTGGTCTTGGCAAAGAAAGAATGGAAGCAGTTGTAAACACAGAAACAAATCAACTAGAACCAGGAAAAGTTTTGAAGCTTGGTGTTGTTATTGATGAAAGAATTTGTGATGGATTCTATTATGCAAAGAGCATTAAACTCATAAGAAAATTTTTGCTTAATCCTGAACTTTTGGAAGAAAACTATGAAATACCAGAAAGTGATATTTTATATTCCAAAAAACAGTTGAGAAAAAAGAAAAATGCAGAAAAAAAGTTGTTGAAACAACAAAAGTTAGAACAAAAAAAACTTTTGAAAAATAGTGATTAAAATTCCACCATTCGTGGAATTTTTTTTGCAAAATATTTGTTCTTTTAAATTTGATTTAGACAGATTGAATTTATATTATTTTAATTATTATAAAAATTTGCAAAATTGTGTGATTTGTGAGATAATAAAACTATGAAAATATTTAGTATTAGCGACCCACATTTGAGTTTGACTTGCGATAAGCCAATGAATATTTTTGGACCAACATGGGAAGGTCATTGGGAAAAAATATGTGAAGATTGGAAAAGCAAAGTTAGTGATGATGATATTGTTTTGATTGCAGGAGATATCAGTTGGGCAATGAAACTTGAAGATGCAATTTGTGATATTAGAGAAATAGACAAGTTGCCAGGCAAAAAGATTTTTATTAGAGGCAATCATGACTATTGGTGGAAGAGTGTTAAAGCGATGCGAGAAATTTTTCCAGAGGATTGCTTTATCATTCAAAATGACAGTATAAAATTTGAGAACTATGTGTTTTGTGGCACACGAGGATGGGCTGTTCCAGAAAAAGAGCCATACAGTGATGAAGACAAAAAAATGCTAAACAGAGAAAAAGAACGACTTGAACTTTCTTTAAAATCTGCAACACAAAAAATGGAAGATGGTGATAAACTTGTTTGTATGATACACTACCCACCATTTAATAGTAGATTGGAAAATAGCATTTTCACTGACCTTATGGAAAAATATTCTGTAAATAAATGTGTTTATGGTCATTTGCATGGAGAAAACAGCAGAAGTGTAAAGTATTTGGAAAAAAATTCAATTGAATATTATTTGACAAGTTGCGATAAGGTTCAAAATCAACTTGTTTTGATATATGACGAGGAGAAATAGTATGAGTTGTTTTATTCATAAAGATATTGAATCAAAATCAAAATGTCCAATTTGTCAAAATGAGCTTTGCGAAAGTTGTGAAAAGTTTTGTGATGAATATGGTGCATGTCCAAATTGTTTGAATAGTCAAGTTGTTTCTATGCTTGAAAACACAAATAGGGGCATTATATATAGCATATTTAGTTTGATTTGTTCCGGTTTGTTTTTGATTTTGTATTTGGTGGACCTATTAAGGGGAACAATGCAAAAAAACTTTATCATTATTGGTGCAATTTTGGTTTCTATCATTTTGCCAGTAAGCATTATATTGCTTGTTCATACGATCAAAAAGAAAAAAGAGTATAAATCATTTTTAAACGAAAACAAGATTGAAAAGTAATAAGAAGAAAGGATTTTGTAATGGAATTTAAACATATACCCATAATGCTAAACGAGTGCATTGAAGGGCTAAACATAAAAGAAAATGGAATATATTTTGATGGCACTCTTGGTGGGGGTGGTCATAGTAGCGAAATTTTAAAAAGGCTCAAAAACGGACTTCTTATTGCAACCGACAAAGATGATGATGCTTTGCAATTTGCAGGAGAAAGACTAAAAAAGATTTCAAGTAATTTTAGAACTGTAAAAATTGATTTCAAAAATTTTTCATCAATTTTAGATGAAATGAAAATTGACAAAATAGATGGAGTTTTGCTTGACCTAGGAGTTAGCAGTTATCAACTTGACAACACTGAAAGGGGATTTAGTTATTCTCAAAATGCAGTTTTAGATATGCGAATGGACAAATCTGCAAAACTCACAGCAAAGTATGTTGTCAATAACTATGAACCTGAAAAACTTTTGAAAATATTTTATGAATATGGAGAAGAACCATTTTCAAAAGATATAGTCAAAAAAATTGTTGAAGTGCGAGCTCAAAAACCTATCGAAACAACAGGCGAACTTGTTGAGATTGTCAAATCTGCAATTCCAAAAAAATTTCAAATAGGAAAGGGTAATCCTGCAAAGAGAATTTTTCAAGCTATAAGGATTGAAGTGAACGGTGAACTTTCAGGTCTTTATGAAGTTGTGAATCAAATGATTGATAGACTAAAAGTTGGTGGAAGAATGGCGGTGATAACATTTCATAGTTTGGAGGATAGGATTATCAAAGATGCCTTCAAATTGAATGCTACTGGTTGCATTTGTCCAAAAAACATTCCTGTTTGTGTTTGTGGACATAAGGCAACAGTAAAAATTTTGACAAAAAAGCCTTTGATTCCAAGTGATAGTGAACAACAAACAAATTCGAGAAGCACTAGCTCAAAATTGAGAATTATAGAAAAAATAGCTTAAAATGTAGATTTGTATAAAAGCAACAAAAAATGACAAATTATTACTATTTTTTTCAATGTTGATCGATTAAAGTTTTTGTTGTGAATAAGATTTTTTTGTGTTATAATTCTATTGAATTTTTTTGTTATATTTTTAAGGAGGTTAGAATATATTATGAACGAGCACGAAAGTGATATTTTGATTGCTGAAACAGAAGAAGAATTGCAAACAGAAAAACAAGATGATAGTTTGTTTGAATATGATAACAGTCAGCCAACTTATGAATTTGATTTTAGCAAAAACAAAACAATTCAAAAAGAAGCAGATTCATTTGTGAATTATAGTTCTAACAACCTTAACAAAGTTTACAAAAAATATAATGTTGTTCAAACATATATTCCCAAAAAAGAAAAGCAAAAAAAGTCAAAAGATTTTGACAATTTTGTGAAAGAACAAAGTGAGTATGTCCCAGAAAGAGAAACAATTGCAGTTGAAAGAGTTGAAGAAAAAAATAAATTCAAGTTCAAAAACAGCGTAAAAGCATGGCTTGTTGCAATTGCAATAATATTTTCTATGCTCGGTGGACTGTCAATCTACAATGCGGTGAACATAAACAACATTAACAATCAAATAACAGAAACAACTGTCAACTTAAACAATGTCAACAATGATATAAAAAAAGTCATAAGCAACATTGATGAATTGACAGACGAAGACAATGTTTTGCAAAATGCAAGGGAACTTGGACTAAAAGAAGTTACAGAAGAA
>CAMOHL010000055.1 GCA_946615295.1 uncultured Clostridia bacterium | reverse complement strand
GCACTGAAGATTCAAATTCTCTTGAACCTGTTTTTTCTTGTGCAGCTTTTCTTAAACCATCAAAGAAACCCTTTTGTTCTTTAGAAAGTTCATCATAACTTTCCCAAAGCGTTTTCTTCTCGCCGGCATTTATAATAACTGCCCCTTCATCAACTTTTATTTCGTGTACTTCTGCTGTGTGAGCTTGTGGAATCACTTGCTCAACTTCTTCAGTTTGTTCATCTTCAAAAGTTAATGGTTTCTTGTTTTTGTATTGCTGTGCATCTTCTTCAAGAAGTTGCTCAACTGAAATATAAACTGCCAAAGATTTAACAGCAACAACTGTTTTGTCAAGTTGTTTTTTGCATTCTTGCAATGTTTCGTATCCAATAGATTCGAACACAACAACTTTTTTATCCAATGATAATTTGAAATAATAGAATCCATCTTCTTTATACATTTCAAATTTTGGATGGTTTGCTTCTTTAATCCAATTTACAGTCCTATCTTCAATTTCAGCAATCTCACCATTTCTTCTGGTTATACCAATTGCTTGTTTAACATCATTGATGCTTTTGTAGCAATTGAATGACCTAACCAAAAATTTGTCTTGTTTGTCGTAGATTTCAAAGCAATACTTTTTGTCATTGATTTCTCTAACAACATAACTTCCAAGTTTTGCTTTGCTTTTTGTCTTTTGAGTGTCTTCTTTTTGTTCAAACTTCTCTTCGTAGACAGTGCTTGGCAAAACAACTGAAAGCATTGCAGTCATAATCATAATTGTAAACAAAATACAAAGCAATGTTAATATACATGGATGTATTGCAACAATGATTACATCTGCTGTTACTAGAACACCAATCCAAATCCAACCGACCATTCTAACAAATTTTGTAACTCTGTAAAATGACACAAAAACCAAATAGAATATTGCGAAAATATCAAGTAATATAATCAACCAACTCAAACAGTTTTCGGTATTTGCACAAAGTGATGAAATATCAAGCGAACCGGCTAATAAATTTGTTTTCAGTTTTCATTCCCTCCTTTTTTATTATTTTGATAAACAACTAGTAATTGTTTTTTTCTATTTCGAACAAATGCAATGGAAATCATTGCAGCTGCTGAAATACCAAATAATATAAGCGAAACTTTTAGCAATCTTGCGCTACTAGTTTCTATGTTGGTTAGCACATAGTCGCCGACCAGTGCCCAGTTTGAAAAATGATTTGTTTCAAAGACTAAATAGCCATTTTCAACTCTTGAATTATACAAGTTCATTTTTCCTTCGTTATCAACATAATAAATATTGAGATTCTTGCAACTGAGTTGCAAAGGAGTAAGCTTTATCTTAACAACGACATTTTCATTGCCAAAATGCTGTATAAATTGTTCTTGTGTTAATCGTGTTGCATTTTGTTGAAAGTATATGTCATACAAGTTATGAACCATCAAATTTTCTGTCAAAACTTCCCTTAATGATTCACTATTGATGATTGTTTCCATATCATCTGTTAGAACTCTAACAACAAGTTCAATGTTATAAGAAACATCTCGCGAAGATTCAACTTCAATTGTCATATTTGTATTATTTATTGGTTCAACCCAACGATTTGTTTTTCCAATAGGTATTTTTGTGTTGATAAATTCAACATTTGAATACCAAATTTCGTTATCCTTAACATAAGTTGTGTTTTGATTGTTCCCAGCCATAGCAACTTCATAGGCTCCAGGAACAGCATTTTCATTGAGTTTAAACTTTAAAACAAGCAATCTACCCGTTTCATACGAGTTAATATATGAATTATTCCATGAAAAGTTGAAATTCTCAGGATAAACATCATTTTCATAGTTTGTTGTAAAGAATGACATCTGTTTGAATATTTCACCTTTTTCAAATCCACAGAATGTAAAGTTTGTGGTATCAAAATCTGTTAAGGTAATCATCAAACTGCTAAGTCCATAATTTTTGACAATGTTGACATCAACATAAGCAATGTCTTCCATTTCGCCATTTGTTATGGTTTCTCTATAAACAAGTTGAATTTCAGGAATATCTACTTCTCTAATATTATATTTAAAATAACCATATAATTTAATATCTTTTGCTGGCATGAGTGGTGATGTAAGCTTTTTTGTGAAATTTTCATCAGTAAACCAACCATAAAATGTGTAGTTGTTTTTATATGGCAAAACCTTGTCGTCAATAATTGAGTTATAATCAACTTCTTGAGCTGTATAAAGCTCATCTTCCAAAATTTCGCCATCTGGTGCATTTTCATCTCCAAAGCCATCAACATAATACCAAACTACATATGTTTTTGGAGTATATTCATATTTTGCAATATAATAGATTACAGATGAGTCATTTGGAACATCTCCTCTCCAAACTGCACCCTGCCAACCAGCAAATTGATAGGTATACATATCATCTTCTGCTCTTGTTGGATTTTCAGGGAAATCTGTTTCAATATTTAAACTATCTTCACTATTATATTCGTATCCACCAGTCAATTCATTGTAAGGATGACCTGTGATGTTTGTGTTTTCAATAGGTGTTCCGTCCCAATCATGCCAAACAACAATATAAGCACCTTCAATCAATGTGATTTGTGGACTTGTAACTTGAACATTTGCCTGAACATTGTAAGCAATTGTTGTGTTTTCGTCGTCAACCACAAGTTCAATTGGATATGTGCCAATTGGAGCTGTTAGAGAACTTTCAAAAGTCAGTCTAACAATTGTTCCGTTTGATGAATCGGCTCTGCTTCCGTCCCAAAACAAATTGAAACCACCAGTTTTTTCATCTATGTAATCATAACC
This sequence comes from uncultured Clostridia bacterium, assembly GCA_946615295.1. Classification (GTDB taxonomy): domain Bacteria; phylum Bacillota; class Clostridia; order Christensenellales; family UBA1242; genus UBA9845. Next base: position 3,470 of record CAMOHL010000055.1, on the reverse strand, counting down.
ACTTCCCGAATGTTCCATGTTTAATTCGCTAAGTGCTTGTCTTACTTGTTGAACATTTGTCAATTTGAATACATTATGATCAAACTTGACAGTCAAAAACAAAGTTAAAAGTCCAGTGTTTTCGGTCAAATTTATATCCACATCAAATGTTTGTCCACGATGAACTGTTTGGTTTTGCGATGAAACTTGAGCTGTGATTGAATTTGCATAAACCAAAGATCCGATTGATGGAGGCAAACAAATAAGTAAAGATAAGATTAAAAATGCAAAAAACTGTAATATTTTGAATTTATACAATTTTATATTTCTAACCAATTTTTCTTCCTCGCCTTTTCTTTTTTTATTTTAAATATTACTACAATTGTTGCAACAACGGCTGAAACCGCAACCGCAACAATTCCGATTATCAAAATTGCACTCATTCCACCTTTTGAGTCTTCAACAATTTCGGTATCTGAAATTTTGTTATCAGCAATATTAACAACTGCCTTGTCAATTATTGCTGATTTTGTGTTTGTATTACTATTTTCAATATACATTATGTCGCCATCATTAAATTTAAAACCAATTTCATATTCACCACTTGATGCATCTGGTCTTAAAGTGAAATGAAGCTTCAAAATGTTACCTGTTGAAAAATCATTTTCTACATTTTGGCTATACCAGTTAAATTTGATAGGTAATGTGGAATCACTATCTAAATTTGTGCTAATCAAATCTAAACTATCTAATGCTGTGCCTCTTTCGTAACCGCTATATTCAAGAACATCTTTGTTGTAAAACAATTCCAAGGTCATTCCAGAAACACCTGTGTTTTTGACAAGTTTAACATTTATGTCAATTTGACTTTCAGTGTGAGTTTCTGTCAGTCGCATTATCAAGCTGTCAGATAAACTTGCCGCAAAGACCGTATTTGTTGGCATCGCAATAGAGAATAATAGTAAAACAGCAACAAATAAACCGATAATTTTCTTCATTTCCTACTCCTGTTAACATTTAATGGTATACCATTAGCAGCATAATTGTATCATATCATATGGGACAAAAATGGGACAAATTACGAAGAAATATAAATTTTTTTTACTTTTTTTTGTTGCATAAAACAAATAAGCTCTTTACTTCATTTTTATTTGTCAAAACTTGGCTATAAAAAATATGCAAACAAATAAAATTTTGTTCGCATATTTTTCCATTTAAAATAAAATTTTAGTCAAACTCTGCCCAATCGTATTGTGACATAAACATACCTTTGTAGGAATTTATGGCATCAGAATTTCCTTTATCATAGTCATAAAGGTCGCAAGAAAACAATTTTGTATCAACACTATAAGTATTGAAGTCTTTTATAAGCAAATCACTTGCACCAACAGTTTTGAGTGTTTTCTTAAGATCGTTGTAAATTTTTGTAAGATAATTTTGTGTTTTTTTATCATATTCATCTTCAAACAATATTGCTGTCAAATCTTTTCTATTTGCAGTTGCACCGCGAATACTTATGAGATAGGCAAACAGTTCTTTTGATTTACTTCTTATAAATTTTAGAGGAACACCATCAACATAAAAATCAAAAGTTCCAAATGTTCTTGCATAGAAATGTGGCATTCTTGATTCTATTGGATGCAAAAGATTTTCGATTGCTCGTTTTATATCATCTTTGCTCGCTGGCTTAAGCAAATATCCACTCGCGTGCATATCAATTGCTTGCGACATATATTCAGAATATCCCGTGCAAAAGATAATATTGATTTTTGGATTGGTCTTTTTTAATTCTTTTGCAAGTTCAACACCATTTATTTCTGGCATACTTATATCCAAAAATGCAACATCAACTACATTTTTCTTCGCAAACTCCAAAGCATAGATACTTCTATCAAAAATTGAGATATTTCCTTCTATTTTAAGTTCTTTTAAATTTTTTTGTAGTGAGTTTAAGGCATACTGTTCATCATCTACTAGCATTATATCCATTTTCCATACCCCCCCCCATCAATTTTTTATCGTTTTTATTTATTAGTGTCTTGCTTGTTTTTGGTATCTTTATTGTTGCTGTTGTTCCTTTGTTAATTACACTATCAATTTCCAATACTCCATCAACAAAGTATTCCAATCTTTTTTTAATATTGTTCAAGCCAACATGATTACTTGGTAGTTCTTTTTCTGTATCAAACCCAACTCCATCATCATTGACTGTTACAACAAATTCATTTTCAAATTCTTGTATAGTGATTTTTATATGTCCACCTTCATATTTCTTTGTGATACCATGTTTTATTGCATTTTCCACAAGCATTTGCAATGTTAGCGCAGGCATCATAAAATTACTACTTTTTATATCAATATCGACATTTACTTTTTCGCCAAATCTCAACTTTTCAAGAGAAATATACTTTTTTAAATGTTCAATTTCCTTGTCAAGAGACACAAGGTCAGGACCTGTTAATGAATCAAGATTTTCTCTTAAGTATTTTGAAAAATCTATAATTGCCGTTTGTGCTTTTTCAGGCACTCCGTCTATTGCTTGAATAGCATTAAGAGAGTTATAAATAAAGTGTGGTTGTATTTGCGATAACATATTTCTAATCTTTTGTTCTTGAATTGACTCGTCTGTTTTAAGTTGAGCAAATTCGTTTGTGTGAATAAATAACATTGTCATTCCTATTGCAAGTGATAAATATGCAATTCTAAATCTTCCACTAGACAATTCTTGAGTCATAATGCCTGCAATAGCAAAAATAACGGTTGCATATAGTGATGTCTTGTTTTGCCTTTTAAACCTCTGTCCATACAAAATAAACTCTGTAACAATCATCACAATAAGGAATAAATACATAATAATATAAATTAAATATAAAGAACCATGTGTATAGTAGCCCAGAGGGTCAATATTGGTCATCCACCCAGTAAAGGCAGAAATCAACTGAAACACAATATTTATTGCAATGGTTATTTGAATAACTCTTCGAAAGACATTTTTGATCTGTAGTTGAGAAATCAGACCTGCTCCAGCAATAGGTGTAAGAATATAGTCTAAGCATTTCACAACTCGCAAAACCCAAGTCGGCACATTTTGATTGCCGTTTAAAAGCACACCAAAACATTCTGCCAATGCTGCTAATGCAACAAATAAATATGTTATATAATACGACTGCTTTTGCTTTGGCTTGATTCTATTATTTTCCTTTATCAATATACAAAGAAGACCCAAAGTCAGCAATGTAATGCCTATAACAACATAATAATAGTTTAAAGATAAATTTTGAACATCTAATATCATATATGTCTCCAAATCATATTTATTATATCACACAATATCAAAAAAAACAATTTTTTGCTTGTTGTGTAAGATAATAAAATTTTGTTAACTTTGAGTCCTATCATAATAAAAAAATTTTTTAACTTTTTTCATTGATGATATGGTTTTTTATAAAAATATTTATAATTATGCCAATCATCAAGAAAAAATTTTATTG
>CAMOHL010000054.1 GCA_946615295.1 uncultured Clostridia bacterium | reverse complement strand
ATTTAACTTCACCAAAGGTAGAAGTTGCGGTAGGGTTGAGTGGATCACCAATATTAACCGATTGAATATCGATGCTATTTATGCTATTTTCTGCTTTTAAAATGTAGAATTTTGTGGTTTTTGACGCTTCTTTGAAATTTCTTGATCCCTCAACAAATATTGTTATGTAATATTCTCCTGCATCAACTGGAATTTCATCAGTAAGATCACCAAATTCACTTGTTGAGAAATAGATATCAATGTAATTTTTCACATATTGATATGTTTCGCTTGGAATTGAATAATAGTTATTGTAATCTACATTTTGATTGTAATATATTTTTGTTGTTGTATCGATTAAAAAATTGATTTCAACATCGAGCTTTTGAATTGTAAAAAACTCTTCTATTGTTCCTGTGTATTCACCAATACCAGTAATAATTATTTTTGCTCTTGTGCCTGCATTGATATTGTTTTGATAACTTATGACATAATCAACATTTTGGCTGAGAATTTCGTCATTTTCTCCAATCACAGTCAAGTTTTCAACTTGTATAGGATTGCCTGTATATTTCAAATTGCTAGAATCAAAGGAAATTGATTTAATACTTTTTGTTTCTAAAGGATTAATAAATTTGGCAAAAGCAAAAACAGTTTTTGTTGTTTGTAAATCTATGTAGTGTGCTCTTGCGCCGTGTGACAAGCCATCCTGATATGATATTTTGTTGTCAACAATAGGTTTGCTGAAATTTGAGTCATAGAACCAGCCCTTAAATTCATAGCCGTCTTTTGTTGGAGTTGGTAGAGTATAGTAGTTAAAATCACTGTTATCAATTTGAGTTTTGTTTAAAAACACTATTTTTTCTCTTGTATAAAGTTTTCCACCATCTGTGAAATAATTGATATAAACAGGTTCAATATTGTCAAAAGTTGTGTTGTAAACTTTTATTTTGAAAACATATTCTTCATCATATCTTGATTTTAAAATCAAGTCTATCATTTCAGTTGAAACATTTTCATTTATTTGTTTTGCAATAAATGGACCAAATCCCGTTTCTGTGTATATTGAATTGTTGCTTGAATATACATTTTGAAAGTCAGTATTAGGAAGTTTAAATTGTGACAAAAGTGAATTATTTACGGCATAAAACATCGTGTAATTGTTTGCTCCTGCAACAAATGGATAGATTGTACTTTCACTAGGAAAACCTCTACTGTTTTCAGAAATTATATATGATCTCCCATTTTTGAAAAATGTGAAGTCAATTCTACCAAAATCCATTCCTGTGAAAATAGTAAACATTTTTAAGTATTTATTTCCATCTATTTCAAAAATAACTTTGTAATCACCCGGTTCAAGATTTGAACTTTGTATTTCAAGCAAACTGTTGTTTTGAGAAATATTGAAATCACTTGTAACATCAGCTTGATTGTGGAAGATTGTTGTTCTTATTGTTTTGTTTTGGAATGGTTTTATGCTGTATTTTATATTGTAAGTGTATTGATTGTCATATTTGAATATGTTTTTGTTTATATCATTTTGAGGAATTACAAGGTGTTCATAATTTGTTGCTGAACTTTCATCAATAGAAATGTTTTGATTTTGATAGTTCACAAAATTTTGCTGTGATGAAAGACTGAAGTCATATGAGTAACCATCAATAGTAATTTTGCTTATATATTCCATTTTGTTGGCACACATATCATTTTCGTATGGGATATAGAAAAATTTACAATTAAGTCCCCAACTGTTTTGTGCTATCCAAGCACCATATTTTTTTATTGGAGTTGAAAGAGTGCCTTTTTGAGTTGTTGTGTATTCAAACATATCATCATAACCAACAATTAAAACCAAATGACTAGCATCATTTACTTCCAAGTCTTGATTAATGTATAAAGAATTATAGTATTCTGTGCCATTCTCAACGCTTTGGTTTAAAGTCAAATACTTATCATTTATGATAGTATTAATTGGTCCATATTCCCATAAGTAATTTTTCATAAGATTTACTTTTGAAAAATCATAGCCATCATTCAAGTAGTAATTGATTGCTTTAAATGTTAATTTTGAGACCAAATTTTTGTTTGCAAATTGAGAGTAACTATCTAAATAATATTGATAGTTGGATTCTCCGATGTTATAAATTGCATCATATGGCATATCAGAATCTAATACTACGCCACTACCTTCAATTGTTCTGGAAACCGCTGAACTTGAGCCTAATGAACCAACTCTTAATGTATTAAAAAGTTTTCTTGCAGTTGAAATCCAAGTTTCGCTAAAATTATAGTATTCTTTTATGTTTTTTGATAAAAAACATTCAAGATGTTTCAATGCTCCAAAATTCCAACAAGTATCCATTATAGATTGATCTTCAATTTCGATAAACATATGATCACGCCAATTTAGAAATTCGTTTTTATAGCTTTCAGATGAATTTATGTAATCAAAACCTTCAAGTTGATATACATTGTTATCAGCAAAAACGACTTCATCTTTTTTGTTAAGCACAACAAATATTGATGAAATTGAAAGTAATACCAGTAATGGAAGAATAAGTAAGAACTTTATCTTTTTATTTATAAAACTTTTCATATTCGCCTCAACTATATTATATAGTATAAGTATAATTTAACATATAATGTTTCAATTGTCAATTAGACTATAGTCTAAGTCTTTGAAATTTATATGTGTAGATGGATAAATGTCAACAAAAAAACCATCTCATAATTTAGGATGGTTTTGTCTTTAATTGTTATTCAAAAAATGTTTTATTTTTTAGATTATCTAATATTTCTTCAGAAAATAAAGGTATTGTGTTTGATGTTGATTTGTTCTTTTTTTGAATTTCTGTTGATTTAGAAATATTTGATGTTTCAATTCTAAGTGTGGGAATTGATGGTTTTAGGTTTCTCGTTTTTCTTTCGCGATAATGTCTGTTTCTGTTGTAGAATATTTCTCCTTCTTGGCTTTGGAAGTAAACACCAATAATCTTCTTAACTTTGCTGTTTATAACAGTAAATGCAGCTCTTTTTCTTGCTCCACCAACAATCATACTATCTTTGCTTGCATCACTTTCAACAAAGACATTGTATGCTCTTATTCTTCCTTTGTTGTCAACAATTGTTATTCCATCATAGTTTAACATATCCATAAACAATTCGCTGTATGAATCTAGTTTTGTTTCGCTATAACTATTTGATTGAATAAATAGCTTTGAAAATTCAATAGGTTTTTCAAGCCAAATTCCGTCAGCAAAGAACCCAGTGTCAACATAATCTTTGTCAACAACAACACAAATACAACCATGTATATCTCTAAAACAATTTTCAAAGGTGTTTTGATACATAATTTTTATGTCGTTGAGTTTTTTCTTTGTGGTTTTTAACTTTGAGAAACTTGCCTCAACAAACTCATTGATTTCATCATTAAAGTTTAAAAGTTTTTTGCTTTCGAGAGAGAAACTTAAATTCATCTCTTCACCCTTTAAACTTTTTAGTTTGATATTTGTTGAACTGACAGCTTTGACAGTGAAAGCAAAAATGGTGTTTGTCTTTGCTTTTAAATCTTCGTTTAAAAATAGATTTGTGTTGAAATTATGCTCCTTAATACTGTTAAAAGAACGATAGATTCCATATTCAAAAGTTCCGTTTGAGTTGACTTGAACATATATATTCCATCTATGATTTGAAAAAGGAATAAGAGCTTTCATTCTGCTACGAAAATTGTGTTCGTTTTCATCTAAGAAAATTTGTTGTTTTGCAGAGTTTTTTATTGTCTTTATCAAAGTGTCTATTTTATTTGTAAATAAAAGAGTAGGGAGTAGTTTCATACCTTCTTCTTCATAAAAACTTAAACTAGAACAAAAGTTGATTAGTTGTGCCAAAAGCTTTTGTGAAAAATCAGGAAATTCGTTAGAAACAAAATGTTCAACAGATTCTTTTCCTTCATTGAAAAATATGTTTTCCATAATTATACCCCCTTTTATATTTTTATTATAAAAATATTTTTATAATAATGCAAGCTAAAATTTATAATTATACATTTTTTTGTATAATAACAAAAAAATAATGCAAAAAAATAAAAAAAATAAAAATTGTCAAACAATTGTTTGATATTTTTTTGTTAAATTTTGTCGAATTTGGTCGCAATACAATATATTAATATAAACAATAAATTATAACCATATTAAATCAAAATTAAATCTAAAAATGATGGAGAAAATTTTTTTATATAAAAATCATAAAAAAAGTAGGCATTAACCTACTTTCAAAATTTATTCTTTGTTTATCAAAATTTCATCTTCTTCAACATAGTCATGATTATCTCTTGCTGTTTTTTTGACATAATCTTCATAGTTGTTTGAAATGTTTGAGTATTCCTCTTCCAAAACTTGATATTGCTCTGTTTGAGCTGAAAGTTCATCGTCTAATTTTGACTTTTTTGCATTGAGTTGAGCAATTGTTATATATTGACCAAACAAAATAATAAAAAATATCACAAATATTATGATGACAGAAATTTTTATAACTTTTGAAACAAATTGTTGCTTTTCCATAATTTATTTTGATAACCTTTTAAAAATTTTAAATTTTTTTATTTTCAAAAATACCTTTACAAAAAAATTATATAATAGTTTTAAAATTTTTTCAACTAAATTATTGATAGAAATTTGTTCTAAAAAAATTCCTAGACAAAAAGAGATAATTTCAAACAATCTAAATTCACCATAACAAAATTTGATTTTTGCAAACAAAAATACCAAAGAACAAATTGCAACAAACAATATGTCAGTCAAAACAATAAAATATTTGTTTTTCTTTGTTATTCTGTCGATGAGTTTTTTTACTGTCAAAACAATTCCACACAAAAGTCCAAAGTAGAGCATAGCCAAAAACATTTGCCCTTGCAAAAGTGTTGAATAGAGCATCAGCCAAAAATCCTTTTAAACAATTTTTCTTTTTGTTTATGTCCCAAAAATTTCATTCCCAAAACAAGACCTGTTGCTTCCAAAACTCCACTTTCAACATCAAGTTTTGATATTGTTAAATTTTCACCTAAAATACTCAAATTTTTTCCAGCAAGCAAAACAGAAATTTCAGTTGGAGTGTTTGTAACAACTTTGCTTATGCCATTGAGTAGCAATGTGTTTTGATTTGTAATCAAAATTTTTGATGGTTTTGAAACCTCTTTTTTTTCTTCTTCCATATTTTACCTCACGGATATTTTATGCTTGAATTTTTTTAGGTATGATAAACAAAAAATAAAAAATTATCAAAAATTATGACAAAATACCTGTTTTTTTTAAAAAAACAGCCAAAAAAACACAAATTTTTTAATTTATATATTGATTTTCATATTTTATACTATGTTTGAGGATAAGATATGAAAAGTTTTTTTGAAACAAAAAAAGGAATTTTGTTATTAAATTTTTTAAAGTATATTTTCTTTTTTTCAATGATGTATATCTTTGCAAAGGGAGGAATTGCAAATCAAATATTTCCATTTTCAGTGGCATTCTTTTTTGCAATATGTTGGTGTGAACAAAATCTATTTATATCAAGTGGTCTTTTTGTGCTTGCAAACTTTCTTGCAACTTTTTCCATTTCAGGATTGATTGTTAGTTCATCCGCTGTTGCAATAATATTGCTTTGTTTTTTTATACACAAAAAAATAAAAAAGAGAATTTCTTTGCTCTTGATTGGTGTTTATTTGGCAATTAGTCAAACAATGTTTTTTTATTATTCAATATCATCAGGTCAAATTTTGTGGTCTGTTTTACATATATTGTTTGCTGAAATCTTTATGTTTGCATGTATAAAAATATTCAAGGTTTTGCTGGTGAAGGGTGTTGGCTTTAAACTGACAATTGATGAATGTATCTCGCTTTGCATATTCTTTGTTGCAATGGGTTCGGGACTTGCAACAATAAATCCATTTGATTTTAGTTTGATAAATGTTGTTGCAGTATTTTTGATTTTGCTATTTACATATATCTACGAAAAATCAAGTTTTGCAATGATTGTTGCAAGTTGTTTTGGAATTGGCTTTGCATTGCAGACCTATGACTTATCTATGATAGCAATTTTTGTGCTATTATCACTTGCATCAATTTCGTTTAAATCAACAAACAAATATTTTAGTATTTTGGCAATTCTTGCAACTGATATTTTTTTGGGATTATATTTTGATGCCTATCAAACATATACCTACAAGATTTTGATATCAACCATACTTGGCGAATTGTTGTTTGTTTCCATTTCAAACGGAGAACTTGCATTTTTGAAGGTTATGTTTGGTGAAAGAAGTGGAACAGAAGCACTCCGCAATATGGTCAACAGAAGCAGAGATAGTTTGAGAA
>CAMOHL010000053.1 GCA_946615295.1 uncultured Clostridia bacterium | reverse complement strand
AAACAACAAGTTATCTATTGTTCAAACTACAAAAAATGCTTGAAAGAACTTGAAAAATTAGACAACAATATCATCTTGATTTTAGGGGCAGGGTCCATTATAAATTTGGCAGAAGAAATAAAGAAAAACTATATTAATTCGGTTAATAAAAATCAAAATGATTAAAGCTAAAATAAATTGCAATAAAAATTGATGACTTTTATAAAAATCTCTTGACTATAATTGAATTATAAGATATAATAAATCAGTTAATTAGTAGAGAGGTGAAGTATGAAAGAAGGTTTACATCCAGATTATCACAAAGTTACAATGATTTGTGCTTGTGGAGCAAAATTTGAAACAATGAGCACCCATCAAGGTGATGAAATAAGAGTTGATATTTGCAAAAATTGTCATCCATTCTACACTGGAAAGAGAAAGATTGTTGACTCTAGTGGCCGTGTTGATAAGTTTAAGAAAAAATATAATTTAGGATAATAAAACTAGTAGCAATACTAGTTTTTTTTGCTTTATATAAACGAGTTGTGAATTATGGATTTTTTGAGTTATAAGAGAAATTTTGAACAGGCAATCATAAAAAATGGTATTGATAAAAGTGAAGTCAATATTATTTTTTGTGAAGCATTAAATTTGAGCTATGCTGATTTGTTAAAAAGAACCGAAATTGAGCCAAAAGAAATGAGATTGCTTGAAAAGGTGCTAAAAAAAAGAATGAAAGGTTGTCCAATTCAAAAGATATTCAAAAGAGCATATTTTTTTGACTATGTATTTTATGTGAACAAATCAGTTTTGTGTCCAAGGCCAGAAACTGAATTGTTGGTTGAAGAATGCTTGAAGTTTGCCGGCAAAGATAGCAAAGTTTTGGATCTTTGCACAGGGAGTGGTGCCATTGCAATAACTTTGCAAAAAAAGAGCAATGCAATAGTGTTTGCAAGTGATGTAAGCAAAAAAGCATTGAGAGTTGCAAAAAAGAATGCAAAAATGCTAAACTCAAAAATTAGTTTCATAAAGAGTGATATGTTTGAAAATATTTCAAAAAAATTTGATATAATAGTTTCAAATCCACCTTATATCAAAACAAGTGATATAGAAAATTTGGATACTGAAGTCAAGGATTATGATCCAATCATAAGTTTAGATGGTGGTGATGATGGATTGATATTTTATAGGAATATTGCAAGCAATGCAAAACAACATTTGTCAGCAAAAGGAAAAGTGCTTTTGGAAGTTGGTATTGGTCAAGCAAATATTGTAAAAAAAATGTTGGAAGAAAATGGTTTTGTGTGTTATATTAAAAAGGACTATAATAATATAGATAGAATTGTTGTTGGAGAAATTTTATGATTGAAAAATGTGATAAAATAAAAGAAAGAGTAAAAGAAATCAATGAAAAACTTTGCGATGTCGAAGTTTTGCAAGATGCAAAAAAGACAAAGGAACTTGGCAGAGAATTAAAAAATTTGGCTCCAATTGCCGAACTCTATGATGAATATCTAAAGTTAGAACAAAATGTTATTGATGCTGAAAATTTGCTAAAAATTGAAACTGATGAAGATATGAAAGTGTTTTTTAAGGATGAAATTTTGAACGGCAAAGAAAAAAAACAAAAAATGGAAGAAGAACTCAAAGTTTTGATGCTCCCAAAAGATGAAAATGACGAAAAGAATGTCATTATGGAAATCAGAGGTGGAGCAGGAGGAGAAGAAGCATCACTTTTTGCTAGTGAAATTTTGAGAATGTATTCTCATTATGCAGACATCAAAGGCTGGAAAACTGAAATTATTGATATAAACGAAACTGAACTTGGTGGTATAAAAGAATGTACTTTGATGATTAGTGGCAATGGTGTTTATGCAAAACTAAAATATGAAAGTGGAGTTCATAGAGTTCAAAGAGTTCCAGAAACTGAAACACAGGGCAGAGTTCACACTTCAACCATAACAGTTGCTGTTTTGCCAGAACAAGAAGATGTGGAAATTGAAATCAATGAAAAAGATTTGAGAATTGACACATATAGAGCAAGTGGTGCTGGTGGTCAACATATTAACAAAACAGATAGTGCTGTTAGAATAACTCATTTTCCAACAGGTATTGTGGTTGCTTGTCAAGACCAAAGAAGTCAAATTAAAAACAAAGAAAAAGCAATGCAAATTTTAAAGAGCAAACTATATGATAAATATCAAAGCGAAGCTGATGAAAAATATGCTGAAAACAGAAGAAATCAAGTGGGAACAGGCGATAGAAGTGAAAGAATAAGAACATATAATTTCCCACAAGGTAGAGTAACTGACCATAGAATTGGTTACACAATGTATAATATTGTTGGCTTTATGAATGGCGAAATTGATGATATGATAACTGCTCTTGAAATGGCTGACCAAAAAGCAAAACTAGAAAAACAAGTCGAATAGTATAATCAAAAACACGATAGCACAAATAGCAATCGTGTTTTTTGTTTAAGCTATGAATAAAATATTTTTGTAGTTCAATTTTTTGATATGTATCTTAAAAGTTGTTACATCTGTTGCAACCACAACCATTATTGTTACAGCCACAATTCCAACTTAGGCCACCGTCTGCCGACAAAATCAACAAGAGAAGTAGCAAAAAGTTTGAATTTGTGTTTAGGTCGATATCGTTGTTTGATGTGAATATTGATAGCAAAAGAATAAGTAAAACATCTTGTGAAAACATAAAAAACCTCCAATTCTACATTTTTTTACTATATTAGTAAATATGCAACAAAAGTTTTAAGTGTGCATATATTCCAATATTCATATTTTTTGATAAAATTGTTGTGTAAACTCAATTTGTGAATTGTGGGGAGATTTTATGGAAAACACAAAAATTTTGTTAAAACAAGAAAAAGTTGATGATGTAAAATATTATTTACCAGAAGAAAAAATGTGTTTGAAGCTTGCAGATTTTTTTAGTATGTTTAGTGATAGAACAAGAATAAAAATATTGTCTGCTCTTGCAGTGAGTGAAATGTGTGTGAATGATATTTCAAGAATTTTGAGCATAAATCAAACAACAGTCAGTCATCAACTAAAGCTTTTAAAGAGCACAGGAACGGTCAAATTTAGAAGAGAAGGAAAAATTATTTATTATTCACTAGCAAGTGATATGATAAACGATTGTTTGTTGACGGGAGTTGACTATCTTCAATCAGTTGCGATTTAGAATGTAATTGGTTATATTTAAAAAAGATATAAAATTTATGAAATTAGATTAAAAAAAACACATTTGAAATGTGTTTTTGTTATATATACTTTTATTATTATAAATTGTTAATCAAAGTGGTGATTGATGTCATATAAATTTTAAAAAATTCACAAATTCTTGTTGTTATATAAGCATTTACATAAACCCAATCATCTGAATACAAAGATTTATTCAACATATCATCACTAGATTTTTTTATATCTTTTATAGTGTTGCAAAAATAATTCATCATGTCGTCAAAAGATAGTTTTTCAAGATATGGAGTTGATTTTTTTTCTATAACTTTATCTATATACTTTGTTGCAGTTTCAATATCTTTTTTTGATGATTTTAGAAGCTCATTTAATTTATCCATATTTGGATGTAATTCTTTTCTAACTTCATTTTCGATTTTATTAAACAAATCATAATACATAAGAAATCTCCTTATTATCATTATATAATATTTTATAAAATTGTCAATACTTAATTTGAAAATACAAGTTTTCGTGTTATTATATTTATATGAATGTAAAATTAAAAGAAAAATTGCTTTCACTTCCAACAAATAGTGGTGTGTATCTTATGAAGGATATATCTGGAAATATTATTTATGTTGGAAAGGCAAAGAATTTGAAGAGAAGAGTAAATAGTTATTTTGTTGGAAATGACAAGCCTATAAAAACTACAAATTTAGTTGGCAATATTGTTGATTTTGACTATATCATAACAGCAAGTGATACTGACGCTTTTTTGCTTGAAAACAACTTGATAAAAAAATATCAACCAAAATTCAACATTTTGTTAAAGGACGGAAAAAATTATCCATATATCAAGATTAACCTAAAAGAGGATTTTCCAAAATTAGAAGTAACTCGAAGGATAAAAAAAGACGGAGCAAAGTATTTTGGACCATATTTTAATGGTATTTCTCCAAGCGAAATTTTGAAGATTGTTGCAAGAGCTTTTTCACTCAGAACTTGCAATTTGAAAATAACAGAAAACTCAAAACCAATAAGACCATGTTTGAATTATAGTATGGGCCTATGTTCAGCACCTTGTGCAAAATATATTTCAAAAAGTGAATATAAAAAGCAAGTTGATGATGTTGTTGATTTTTTGAAGGGCAACACAAAAACAGTTGAAGATATTTTGTTTAAGAAGATGCAACTTGCAAGTGAATCACAAAACTACGAAAAGGCAATTGAAATTAGAGATGAAATAAAGTCTCTAAACAATCTAAAACAGAGATACACAACTCAATTTCAAACCATATTCAGTCAGGATATTATTGGATTCTATTCAAATGGTGCCAATGAAGTTTTTACAACAATGATTGTTAGAGATGGTAAACTTATGGGAATAGAAAACTTTATTTTGCAAAATTTTGAAGGTTATGAAAATGATATTTCATCATTTTTGACTCAATATTATCAAAATAGAATAATACCAAAAAAAATAGTTTTGCCAAATGAATTTAAGGATATTGAAGACTTGCAAAAGTATTTTGAAAGTGTTGCCGGTGAAAAAGTTGAAATTGTTGTTGCAAAAAAGGGAAAAAACAAAAAACTTTGTGAAATTGCAGAGGTTAATGGAAAAGAATATTTAGAAAAGTCTATTGGCCTTTTAAAAACCAAGGAAATGAAGACCATTGGAGCAATCAATAGACTGCAAGATGTTCTCAATTTGGATAGCCCCCCATATAGAATTGAGTGTTATGATATATCGCACATTAGTGGAACAGATATGGTTGCAAGTATGGTTGTGTTTTTGAATGGAGATATAGCAAAATCACATTATAGAAAATTTAATATAAAAACAGTTGAGGGAAATGATGATTTCGCAAGTATGCAAGAAGTTTTAACTAGAAGAATAAACGAACTCAAAAATTCAAAGGACGACAGTTTTTCTTCAAAACCAAGTTTGATTGTTTTGGATGGAGGCAAAGGTCAGCTTTCTTCTGTTGAAGAAATTTTTGACAAACTTGGTGTGGATATTCCACTTTGTGCAATAGCAAAAAAGGAAGAAGAAATTTTCACAAAATATTCAAGCGAGCCAATTGTCTTAAAAAAATCGGACATTGCAATTCAGCTCATTCAAAGAATTAGAGATGAAGCACATAGATTTGCCATAACTTTTCATCGTTCAAAAAGAGCAAAGAGAATGACAAAAAGTGTTCTTGATGATGTAAAGGGAATTGGTCCATCAAAAAAGAAGTTACTACTTGAAAAATTCGGTTCAATTCAAAACATAAAAACAGCATCAATAGATGAAATTATGCTCATAAGGGGTATTACAGAAAGTCAAGCTATGGACATTTTAAAGTTGTTAAACAAAAAAGAGAATAACTGATAGGTTATTCTTTTTTTGTTAATTTTTTTCAAACACTAGTTAATATAAACTTTTAACATATATATTATCTATTGCGAATATAATATAGAGATGAAAATATTTAAAACAATTTTGGATTGGATAACAAGAATAGGGCTATCTGCTATAGTTGTGCTATTTTTGATTGTTGCTCCGTTTAGCATTTTGCCAAGCCTACTCAAAAATGAAGCAGAAATCAATAGAGTAGAAAAATTTGACTATCAAGGTATTTTGGAGGTTTGGCATGTTGAAACCTTTGAGGGTGGAAGTGTTTCCCGAAGCACTTTTTTGGAGAGAGAAGCATCAATTTTTGAAAAAAAACACAAGGGAACATATATTGTAATTCAAACAATGAGTTTGGAACAATTTGAACTTAACATAGCCAGCAACAAAAGACCAAATATGCTGAGCTTTGGAATTGGTGTTGGCAATAGTTTTGTGAATGATTTAATAGAGATAAATTCAAACAACATTCGTGATGATTTGCTTTTGTATGGAAAACTAGAAAACAAACAGCTTGCAATTCCTTATATATTGGGTGGGTATGCACTAATTTCTCAAAATAATGATGGTGTTGTTGGTGTAGGATTAAAGGGTGTTACAAATCCACTTATGGCATTAAGCACAAACAACAAAAAAATTGCAAAACTTTATGATGACACAAAATTGGACAGCTATGATTGTTATGATAAGTTTTTAAAGGGCAATTTTGGAACAATATGTGGAACACAAAGAGATGTGTATAGAATTTTTAATAGACAAAACAACGGAAAAATGGAAGAG
>CAMOHL010000052.1 GCA_946615295.1 uncultured Clostridia bacterium | reverse complement strand
GAAGCAAATAGAGATGACACATTTTGAAGCTCTGAAGGAATGATTAACTTTGTTGAATTTCCATTTGCCACTGCTTTTAGTGCTTCATAGCCCTGCAAAGTTATGTAAGCGGCATTTGGATTTGCTGCCATAATGTTTTTTATAGCTTCGGCAGTTCCTTCGGACTCAGCCAAGATTTCGGCCTTTTTTGCTTCTGCTCTTAAAATTGCAGATTCTTTTTCTCCTTGAGCTTTCAAGATGTTTGATTGCTTTTCACCTTCTGCAACCAAAATTGCAGATTCTTTTTCTCCCTGAGCTTGCAAGATAGATTCTCTTCTCTCTCTTTCTGCTCGCATTTGTTTTTCCATTGCATCTCTAATATCTTTTGGTGGAAGAATGTTTTTGAGTTCTACTCTAGTTACTTTTATACCCCAAGGGTCAGTTGCTTCGTCAAGAATTGCTCTCATTTTTGAATTGATTATATCTCTTGATGTCAAAGTTTCATCGAGTTCAAGTTCTCCAACTATATTTCTCAATGTTGTTGCTGTCAAATTTTCAATGGCACTCATTGGATGCTCTATGCCATAAGTGTAGAGTTTTGGGTCAGTTATTGAATAGTAAACAACACTATCAATTTGCATTGTTACATTATCTTTTGTGATAACTGGTTGTGGTTGAAAATCTGCAACCTTTTCTTTTAGAGAAATAGGAGCACTTGTTCTATCAAAAAATGGAAGAATAAAGTGAACACCTGTTTCCAGTGTTTTTGAGTATTTACCCAATCTTTCAACAATTATTGCTGTTGATTGTCTAACAATTCTAATGCTAAGTGCCAAAATAATCAAAATCACAATTGCAATAACAGAAATTATCACAGCAACTTTGCCGGCACTGCTTAATAACAATAAATTCATATTTCACCTCTTTTTTATTTGTTTTTGTTTTCAACTGATTTCACAACAAGTTTGTTGCCATCGATTGCGACAACTTCAACTTTGCTGTTTGCAGGAATAAATTTGTCGCTTTTGCAAGACCAAACAACTCCGTTGATTTTTATTTCACCAAGTTTGTCTTCGTCTATTTCACTCAGCAAAACAAATTGTTTGCCAACAAGTGATTCTGTGTTTGTTTTTTCTTCTTTGTTTCTATACAAAAACTTCAAAGCAAGTTTTCTCAAACTCAACAAACATACAAGCGATATGATAGAAAATGTTGTAACCTGCCAAATAATACCAACACCAACAGCTGAAAGTATCAAACTTGCAAGTCCACCAACAGCAAACCAAAGCGAAGTCATGGAAACTGATAAAAATTCAAAGACCAAAGATACCACAATAACACCTAGCCAAATCCATATCATCATATTGAAAACCTCCGTAATTTAATCATAGCACCACAATATTTATATGTCAAACAAAAAGCCAAATGATATGATTTGAGAGAATATCATCAAAATTTTGCCTTTAAATTTATATTAAATTTAAAAATCATAAATTTCTTTCAAAAATACTTTTATTTTTGCTATATATATGATATAATAAGTATTATATATAATATATAGGAGTTTTTTATGGCTGAAGAAATGGAAAAGCAGGAACAAGAATTTCAAAATTTTGAAAAATCTAATCACTATGAAGCAAGTGATATTCAAGTTTTGGAAGGGCTTGAACCTGTTAGAAAAAGACCGGGAATGTATATAGGAAGCACTGACGAAAGAGGACTTCATCATTTGATAACAGAAATTGTTGACAATAGTATTGATGAATCTCTTGCAGGATATTGCGATTCTATTGAAGTGTTTTTGCTCAAAGATGGCAGTTGCAGAGTTATTGATAATGGAAGAGGAATTCCAACGGGAATTCATCAACCAGAAAACAAAAGTGCAGTTGAAATTTGTTTGACAAAACTTCATGCTGGCGGAAAGTTTGGAGGAGAAGGATATCACATTAGTGGTGGACTTCATGGCGTTGGTGTGAGTTGTGTTAATGCTCTATCTGAAACCTTGGTTGTTGATGTTTATCAAAACGGAAATCACTATTATCAAAAATATCATAGAGGAATTCCAGAAGAGCCATTGAAAGTTGTTGAACAAGCTTCAAATCATGGAACAACAATCACTTTTAAACCAGATGATGAAATTTTTGAAACCACAACATTCAACTATGAAACTATAAGAAATAGATTTAGAGAAATTGCCTTTTTAAACAAAGGAATAACAATAAGTTTGACAGATGAAAGAGATGAAGAAACAAAATCTGAAACTTTTCATTTTGACGGTGGAATTAAAGAATATGTGTCATATCTCAATCGTGGAAAGACAACTCTTTTTGAAAAGCCAATTTATATAAACAAAATCGGCAAGAAAAATGAAGTTGAAATAGCAATGCAATACAACGATGGCTATAGTGAAGTGATTTATGCTTATGCAAACAACATAAATACAGAAGAAGGCGGAACTCATCTTGACGGTTTCAAAAACTATTTGACAAAAATAATCAACGAATATGGTCATCAACAAAAATTATTAAAGCCAGAAGAAAAACTCTCTGGTGATGATGTTAGAGAAGGATTGACAGCTGTTATTTCGGTAAAACTAACAGATCCACAATTTGAAGGTCAAACCAAGACAAAACTTGGCAACAGTGAAATGAGAGCAATTGTTGGAAATGCCCTTCAAGAAGGATTTGGCTCTTATTTGGAAGAAAATCCAAAAGATGCAAAAGAAATCATACTTCGTTCTATCACAGCACAAAGAGCAAGAGATGCCGCAAGAAATGCAAGAGAACTTGCAAGAAGAAAGGGTGCTCTTGAAACAACTACTTTGCCGGGCAAATTGACCGATTGTAGCGAAGCAAATCCAGCCTTGAGTGAAATTTATCTTGTTGAGGGAGATAGTGCTGGTGGAAGTGCAAAAGGTGGCAGAGATCCAAGATATCAAGCTATTTTGCCTTTGAGAGGTAAAATTTTGAATGTTGAAAAGGCAAGACTTGCAAGAGCTTTGTCTAGCGACGAAATAAAGGCAATGATAACTGCCTTTGGTTGTGGTATCCATGATGATTACAACGGTGAAAAACTCCGTTATGACAAAATTATTTGTATGACCGATGCCGATGTTGACGGTTCACACATTAGAATACTATTGTTGACATTCTTCTTTAGATTTATGCCAAAGCTCATTGAAGAAGGTCATGTGTATGTTGCTCAACCACCACTTTACAAAATAAATTGTGGTAGTGAAGAACATTATTTCTACACTGAAGAAGAAATGGCAAACTTCCTTGCAACAAATACAAAAAAGATTACAGGACAACAGAGATACAAAGGACTTGGTGAAATGGATGCAAATCAACTTTGGGAAACAACAATGGACCCAGAGAGAAGAGTTCTTTTAAAAGTTAGTATGAGTGATGCTTTGGAAGCAGACAAAACTTTCAGCGACCTTATGGGAGACAACCCAGAAGTTAGAAGAAAGTTTATTGAAGAAAATGCAACACTTGTAAAAAACTTGGATATTTAATTTGAAAATATTTGATGTAAAAATATATTAAAGAAAAAATATTTTTAACTTAAAAAATATAATAAAATTAAAAAAAATAATAAAAAATATTGAAAAATTGCAAAAAAATCACAAAAAATTGTGAAAAATTTGCAAAAAAACAAAATTTTTTCCAATTAGGAGTAAAAATGAAAAAAGAAGATTACACAGAAGAACTGTCAAAAATTCTTGCAAATAGCAAAGTTGTTGAAGTTGATTTGAATGACCAAATGAGAGAAAACTTTATTGCTTATGCAATGGCAGTAAATGTTAGTCGAGCAATTCCTGATGTTAGAGATGGACTAAAACCTGTTCATAGAAGAATTATTTATGGAATGGGAGAAATGGGAGCAACCTACGACAAGCCATTCAAAAAATCTGCAAGAACCGTTGGAGATGTTATGGGTAAATATCATCCACACGGCGACAGCTCAATCTATGATGCAATGGTTAGACTTGCTCAAGATTTCTCAATCAACTGTCCACTTGTTCAGGGACACGGAAATTTTGGTAGTATTGACGGCGACGGAGCAGCAGCTTCAAGATACACCGAAGCAAGACTTTCAAAGATAAGTAACGAAATGTTGAGGGATATTGATAAAAACACGGTTGAGTTTATTCCAAACTATGACGGAGAACTCAAAGAACCAACTGTTTTGCCTTCTAGATTTCCAAACTTGCTTGTAAATGGTAGTGATGGTATTGCTGTTGGAATGGCAACATATATTCCACCACACAATCTAAAAGAAGTTATCAATGGTTGTATTGCAATGATTGATAATCCAGAAATTGACATTGACGGTTTGATGAAATATATTCCAGCTCCAGATTATCCAACAAAGGGATTGATTATGGGTGGTGAAGCGATAAAACATGCCTACTCTACAGGTAGGGGTGGGGTTATTCTTCGTGGAAGAGCTGAAATTGAAGAGGAAGACAATGGTAAATCATCAATAACAATCACAGAATTGCCATATCAAGTAAACAAAGCAAAACTTGTAACTGATATTGCAAATCTTGTTAAAGATAAACGACTTGAAGGTATTTCTAAACTTGTTGATTTGAGTAACAGAAATGGTATCAAAATTGTTATTGATATCAAAAAAGATTACAATCCACAGGTTATATTGAATTTCTTGTATAAGCACACAGAACTTCAAATTTCAAATGGTATCATAATGCTGGCCCTTGTTAATGGCGAGCCAAAAATATTAAATCTTAAAGAAATGCTTTATCACTATTTGCAATTTCAAAAAGATGTTGTTACAAAGAGAACAAAATATGACCTAGAAAAAGCAGAAGAAAAGGCACATATTTTGGAAGGTTTGCTTGTTGCACTTACAAATATTGATGAAGTTATCGCAACAATAAAAGCGAGCGCTGACAGGCCAGAAGCAATCATAAAACTCACTTCAAAGTTTGCACTTGATGAAGTTCAAGCAGGTGCAATTCTTGATATGAGACTTCAAAGATTGACAGGGCTTGAAGTTGAAAAAATAAAGAATGATTTGACAAACTTACACAATCAAATTGCTGATTTCAAAGATATATTGGCAAATGAATATAGAGTTTGGAATATCATAAAAGAAGAGCTTACTGAAATTTCAAATAGCTATGGCGAAGATAGAAAAACTGAAATCAGTTTGGATTATAGCAGTATTGATATTGCTGACTTGATTGCAAAAGAAGATGTTGTTATAAGTTTGACTCATGCAGGATATGTAAAAAGACTTCCTGTTGCGGAATATAGAGCACAACACAGAGCAGGTCAAGGAATAACAGGACTTACAACTAAAGAAGAGGATTTTGTTGAAAAAATATTTGTAACAAACACACATGACACATTGTTATTCTTTACAAATGAAGGAAAAGTATATTCAATAAAGGGATATGAAATTCCAGAAGCATCAAGACAAGCAAAAGGCAGAGCAATAATAAACATTTTGCAACTCAATGCAAATGAAAAAGTAACTGCTCTTATACCACTCAAACAAAATGAAACTGGCTATTTGATGATGGCAACAAAAAATGGTTTAATCAAAAAGACCAATTTGACAGAATTTGAAAGCATTAGAAAAGTTGGAAAAGTTGCAATTAGACTTCTTGAAAACGACGAATTGATTTCTGTTGAACATACAACAGGAGATGATGAAATTTTGGTTGCAACTCACAATGGAAAGTGTATTCACTTTGCAGAAAAAGATGTTCGTGCTATGGGTAGAGATACTCAAGGTGTTAAATGTATGGACCTTGCAAATGATGACTATATGGTTAGTATGATTAAAATCAAAAAAGATATTATTGTGAGTGCAGAAGAAAATCAAAATATGGATGCAAACAATAATTCAGTATGCGAAAAGAAATACAAGATTTTAACAATAACAGAAAATGGCTTTGGAAAACGAAGTGATTTGGCTGATTATAGACTTCAAACAAGAGCAGGAAAGGGAGTTAAGGCTGGAACATTTAATGACAAAACAGGATTGCTTGTTGGACTAAGACAAATATCGCAAGATGAAGATATTATATTGATTAGCGACAAAGGCACAATCATAAGAATAAACGGTAACGAATTGAGTGAATTTGGAAGAGAAGCTCTTGGAGTTAGAGTTATGAGAATGACCAATGGAGAAAAGATTGTTTCAATTGCAATAACTCCAACCGATGAAGACAAGGAAGTTGAACAAGAAAGTCAAAACATTGAAAACAACACTGATGAAATCAATCAAGATAACAATGAAGAAAATGTTGACAAGATTGATGAAGTTGTTGAAAATGACAACGATACTGAAATTAATGAGTAAAATATAAAACTAAAACATAGTTAAACAAGCTAACTTTGTTTTAGTTTTTTTAT
>CAMOHL010000051.1 GCA_946615295.1 uncultured Clostridia bacterium | reverse complement strand
AGTTTCAAACAATTTAACAAAGCCACAAATTGTTGATAGCGATGGCGAACTCAACATTGTTGGTGGACGACATCCTATTGTTGAAGCTATTGGAAAAGATAATTTTATTCCAAATGATACAGTTTTAGACAAAAAAGACAATAGAACAATGATTATAACAGGTCCAAATATGGCTGGAAAGTCAACATATATGCGACAAGTTGCAATAATAACAATTATGGCACATATTGGAAGTTTTGTTCCTGCAAAATCAGCACAAATTCCAATCACTGACAGAGTGTTCACAAGAATTGGAGCAACTGACGACTTAGCCTTTGGTCAAAGTACATTTATGGTTGAAATGACAGAAGTTGCAAACATTCTTAGAAATGCAACATCAAATAGTTTGATACTACTTGATGAGATTGGAAGGGGAACAAGCACATTTGATGGACTTTCAATTGCATGGGCTGTTATGGAATACATAAGTCAAAATTTGGTAAGCAAAACACTGTTTTCAACTCACTATCATGAACTAACAGAGCTTGAAGGTGTTCTTGCGGGAGTAAAGAATTATAGTATCAGTGTAAAAGAACTCAATGGTTCAATTGTATTTTTGAGAAAGATTGTTAGAGGTGGTGCAAACAAGAGTTTTGGAATTGAAGTTGCAGGACTTGCTGGACTTCCAAAAGCTGTTATTTCAAGAGCTAAGCAAATTTTGAGCACACTTGAAATGGCAGATATCAACAAAAATCAATCAAGTAACGGTCAAAATAACACTGAAAACAATATTTCAAATCCAGCAGAAAGAGAAGTTGTTGGAATTATACGAGATTTACAAATTGAAAATATAACTCCGTTTGAAGCAATGAGTGTTTTGAATGATTTAAAAGAAAAATTGAAATAAAAAGGATTTATATGTCAAAGATTAATATTTTAGATGAAAATATTTTCAACAAAATTGCTGCTGGTGAAGTTGTTGAAAGACCAGCAAGTGTTGTGAAAGAACTTTTGGATAATAGTATTGATGCGGGAGCAAAAAATATTGTTGTTTCAATAGTAGATGGTGGAATAAAAAACATAACAGTTATAGATGATGGTTCTGGAATTGAACCTGATGATTTTGACAAAGTTTTTTTGAGCCATGCAACCAGCAAAATTAAAACTGAACAAGACCTTGAAAAAATAGGAACTTTAGGTTTTAGGGGAGAAGCTCTTGCAAGTATTGCGAGTATTTCAAAGGTTAAATTGACTAGTAAAACAGCAGCTGAACAATTTGCAAGACAAACCGAAATTGAAGGTGGAAAACAGGGCGAAACCATTGAAATAGGTGGAGATAATGGCACAACAATTTCTGTTAGTGATATATTTTTCAATGTTCCAGCAAGGGCAAAGTTTTTGAAAAAGCCAAGAACTGAAGCAAATGAAATCACAAATTTGATTGAAAGATACATTTTGTGTAATCCAAAAATTTCTTTCAAGTATCTTGTTGATGACAAATTGCTTTATCACAGCACTGGAACAAACCTTTTTGATGCAATTTATGTTGTCTATGGAAAGTCTTTCAAAGATGAAATTATAAAGATAGACGAAGTAAACAATAATAGTGGAATTAGGGTTAGTGGATATATTGGATTACCAACATTTTCAAAGCCAAACAGAACATACCAAACACTTTCAATAAACAATAGATATGTATATTCTCAAATGGTTTCAACTTGTGTTTACAATGCCTATGAACATTATTTGATGAAAGGACAATTTCCATTTTATGTTTTGAATTTAGAAATTCCTTTTGACAAACTAGATGTCAATGTTCATCCAAACAAAATGGAAGTGAGATTTAACAATTCAAATGAAATTTTTGGAAATGTTTATAATGCTGTTAGTTCTGCACTTTTTAAATGCGACAAAATAACAACACCAACAGATTTTGTATCAAATTATAATGTTGTTGAAAATGGATTTAGTTTTTCAAAAAACAATGAAAATTTGAAAGAAAATGACGAAAATTTGACAAAAAATAGCGATTTTTTGCAAAATAATCAAGATTTGACAAAAAAAACAGAGAATTTTTTGTTTGATGATAGTCAAAAAAACAATGTAGATGACAACAAAAAAGATGAACAAATTGAAACAAAAAATAGTTTTAGTTTGGAAAGCTTTTTTGGAAACAATGGGTCCACATCATTCAATGAGGGTTCAACGATATTTAATAAAATAATTGAAAGAAATAGCAATCAAATTGAAAGTCAAAACAATTCAACAAACAATCAAACTATGTTAAATGAAATCAGTTTTGAAAATGAAGTGTCAAAAACAGCTGAATTTTTTGATACAAGTGATATAAAATTTGTCGGCTCAATTTTCAATTTATATTTGATTGTTGAAAAACAAGATAAGGTTTATGTTATAGACGAACATGCAGGACACGAAAGACTCCTTTTTGATAGATTAGTAAAAGAAGTTGACAGCAGAAATGTTGTAAAGCAAAACTTGCTTGCACCATTTATTATTGATTTAAACAATCAAGAATTTGAGTTCATTGAAGAAAATATAGACAAACTTAAAACGATAGGTTTTGATATTGAACAGTTTGGAACAAAAACCTTTGCAATAAATTCAATACCATCTGTTTTGATTGGAATGGATATCAAACAATTTTTTGACAATATTTTAAAAGATTTGTCAAATATGAAATCACTTAAACAAAGTGATTTGATTCTAGAAAAATTGATGCAACATAGTTGCAAAACAGCCGTTAGAGCAGGAAAAAAATTGTCGGCTGGTGAAGTAAATTCGCTCATAAAACAAATGAAAGATGAAGAAATGCAACTTCAATGTCCACATGGCAGACCTGTTGTTGTTGAAATCAAGAAAACTGATATTGAAAAGTGGTTTAAGCGAATTGTTTAATTTCGTATTTCGAACTCATATTGATATAAGTTTATGCAAATTTTAAACTTACGAATAGTTATATTAATTCAAAAAATATTAAATGTAATTATATTTTGAAATTGTAAAATAAATTTTAAGTGAGTATCAAAAAATAAGGATATTATTATGGAGAACAAACCAAAAATTGTTTGCATTGGAGGTCCAACTGCGGTTGGAAAGACCGCAACAGCAATCAAACTTGCAAAAATGTTTAATGGCGAAATTATTTCTTGTGATAGCATTGCCATATACAAAAAACTTGATATTGGTTCAGCAAAGCCAAACATGGAAGAGCAAAGTCAAGCAAAGCACTATATGATTGACATAAGAGAACCAAATGAAGAGTTTTCTATGGCAGAATATAGAGAAGAAGCAAAAAAAATAATAGATGACATCATTTCTAGGGGCAAACTTCCAATTGTTGTTGGTGGAACAGGTCTTTATATGAAGGGACTGCTTTTTCCTATGGAACTTGGAAATGCAGAAAGAGATGAAAGCATTAGACAAAAATATAAAGAAATTGCAAAGCAGAACGGAGGACAGTATCTTTTGGACTATCTCAAACAAATTGACCCAGAATCAGCTGAAAAACTTCATGCAAAAGATATTTCTAGAATAATTAGGGCAATTGAGATTTTTGAGTTGACAGGCAAAACAAAATCATCATTCAAAACAAAAATGGAGAGTGAATTTGACTACTTTTTAATATTTTTAAATGATGATAGAAATGAGTTATATAAAAGAATAGACAAAAGAGTTGATTTAATGCTTGAACTAGGTCTAGAAAACGAAGTAAAAAATCTTATAAGCAGCTATGGATTAACTCGTGATAATCAAAGTATGGGTGGAATTGGCTACAAGGAATTTTTTGACTATTTTGAAAATAAAATATCTTATGAAGAGATGGTTGATTTGATTAAAAAAAATAGTAGGCATTATGCAAAAAGACAGTTAACTTGGTTTAAAAAAATGCCTAATGTTAGGGAGTATCAATACAAAAATCTTGATAGAATAATAGAAGATGTAAATAGTTTTTTGCAAATTAAGTTGCAAAAATAGTAGATTTAATATATTATATAATTCGGGGGTATTATGGAAAAAATTGTTATTGCAATTGATGGTCCAGCAGGAGCAGGAAAAACAACAATTGCAAAAGAATTAGCAAAAAAATTAGATATTCCATATTTTAGCACAGGCTCAATGTATAGAGCACTTGCATTAAAATGTATAAACAACAATTTGGATCCTGAAAGTGAAGAAACAGCAAATTATATTGCTGAAAATACAAAAATTGCATTAAAATATGAAAACGGATTACAATATGTAATTCTTGATGGAGTCGATGTAACAAATAAACTCTATACTGATAAAGTAAGTGAAGGTGCAAGCAAAATATCAGTTCATCCTGTTGTTAGACAAAAACTTGTAAAATTGCAAAGAGAAACTGCAAATTCACAAAGTGTCATAATGGATGGTAGAGATATTGGCTCAAATGTTTTGCCAATGGCAAACTATAAGTTTTATCTTGATGCAAATGTTGAAATTCGAGCAAAAAGAAGATTTGATGAACTTATAAAAAAAGGCAGTAATGTAACTTTTGAAGAAGTTTTGGCTGATATGAAAGATAGGGATTATAGAGATAAAAATAGAAAAGTTTCACCGCTTGTTGTTTGTGAAGATGCAATTGTTATCGATTCATCAAACTTGACTATTGATGAGGTTATAAACGAATTTTTTAAATATATAGGTGGAAAATAATGTTATATTGGATTAGTATGGTTTTGTTTTGGATTTATATAAAAATATTTTATCCAACAAAAGTTATAGGTAAAAAGAACTTGATAACAACAAAATCAATATGGGCGGCAAATCATACTAGCAACTTGGATGTTCTTATCATTGGAACAAAATCATTCAAAAGATTTTATGCATTAGCAAAGGCTGAGTTGTTCAAAAACAAACTCTTTGGTGGTTATCTAAAAAAAATTGGTGCAATAAGTGTAAAACGAGGCGAAGTTGATATTGATGCAGTGAAATCTTGTTTGAGAGTGTTGAAAGATAAAAACAAACCACTTTTGATATTTCCAACGGGAACAAGAAATTCTTCGGTTGAAGAAGTCAACAACCTAAAAAATGGAGTTGCATCTTTTGCTCTAAAAGCAAATGCACCAATTGTGCCAATAGTTCTCGTAAGGAAACCTAAAATATTCCGTCGAAACAGGCTTGTCATAGGTGAGCCTATTGATATATCAAAATATCAATCACAAAGGTTAGGCAAAGATGTTTATGATGCTATAAATGCTGAAATAACAAAATCTATGGATGAAATGTTAAAAAAATACGAATTTAAAAAGAAAAAATAATTTTGGAGATTTGATATGTTTATTATATTGTCAGGAAGTTCTGGAGCAGGAAAAAACACTGTTATAAATGAATTACAAAGAAACAATGAAAATTTTGTGTTAATGCCAACATACACAACAAGAGAAAAAAGAGAAGGTGAGGTTGAAGGAAAGCCATATTTTTATATTGAAAAAGAAGTTTTTCAAGATAAAATTAAAAATAGTGAATTTATAGAACACGAATTTATTCACAATAACTACTATGGTTCATCATATTTGATTTTTGATGACTATATTAGAAAAGGCAACATCTTGATTAAAGACATTGGAGTTGAAGGCGCACAAAATCTATCAAAAAAGCTTGCCGATAGAACAAAAATCATAAAAGTATTTTTGACTGTCAAAAAGGGTGAACTAAAAAACAGACTTATTGGTAGAGGCGAAAAACAGATAAAGCTTAGGCTTGGCAGATACAATTATGAGCAAAAGCAATTAAACAAGTTTGATTATATAATTTATAATGAAGATTTGCTTGAAACAACAGCTTTGATAAATTCACTAATAAACTTGGAAAACAAAGATTTTTATTCAAAAAAAGATTTGTCAAAATTAAGCAAATACAAAGTTAAGTATTATGCAAATAAATTGACTGCTGGAAAAAATCTTTCTCCAATCAAAATTGTAGTAAAAGATAACAAAGCATATATTGTGAGTGGTGTAGAAAAACTCATGGCAAGTATAATAACAAATATTCCAGTAGCAAAATTGATAGTAAAAAAAGATATCAAAGTTGAAAAATATAAGTATCAATTTGAAAATTGATATTCGAATACAATTGCAAATTGATAAAAGTAGCGAAATATCGCATAAAAAAATATCGCAACATAATTTTTGCAAAATTTATAATAAATTTTATAAAAAACTCTTGACAAAATCTTTTGTTTATAATATTATAAATAAGTCAGCGAAATTATGGTGCTTCGGGGTGTGGCGTAGTTGGTAGCGCACGTGGTTTGGGACCATGGGGCCGGGAGTTCAAGTCTCTCCACCCCGACCATATTTGTGCATTGCACAGATGGACCTTTAGCTCAGTTGGTTAGAGCAACCGGCTCATAACCGGTCGGTCCGC
>CAMOHL010000050.1 GCA_946615295.1 uncultured Clostridia bacterium | reverse complement strand
AACCTGGATAATTTTTTATTTCATAGGTATTGAGGATTTGTCCACCACAGGCATACTCCTCAATCAATAGTGTTTTTAAATTGCTTCTTCCTGCATATATACTGGCAGTTAGACCACAAGGCCCACCACCAATTATTATAATATCATATATATTTTCTTTTTCTATTTCAAAATTTTTCATACACTTATTATACCCAAATATTGCCACAAAAACAACCAATTAAAATATATTTAATATTTATTTATATTAGATTTTATGTGAACAATTGAAAATATAAATTCTTTATAATTAAGCATATAAATTTAATAATAAAAAGATATATGTTTAATAACAAAATATATTAAATATTCACAAAAAAATTGCCTTTGAAACCAAAAGCAATTTTTATTTGATTTATATATTGATGTTTTCAATTATTGTTGGATAAATTGAATTGTCAAATTCAAATATAATGCTATTTTCATTTATTCCAAACAATTCTTTCAATTTATTCTTCAACAGTTCATCACCCTTCAATAAATTCTCAAAACTAATCAATACATTGTCAAAACTAATGTTTGCAATTTTATCATTTTGATAATTAGCATTGTCATCTGCATTTTTGATTACTGATGCAATTGATACATTTCTTGCTCCAATTGACAAAGATTTAAGTCCTTCTACCAATCCTTCTTGATTATTAGATAAATAATTTGTCATTATTGAATTGATATTTTTTAAGATAGAAACATTGTTCATATTCAAAGTCTCTGCTGTGATAGATTCATTTGAATTTGCCTTCAATACTTGACTATTAAAATAATTGTTTAGACTATTTATTTTAACATCTATCTTTTTATCAACAGTGCCTTGATATGCTTGTGTTGCAAGTCCAACAATAAATCCTGTTGTCGCATTTGAAATATATTCAGCATCATTCATTCCATTTGCATCAGCAATCAACATCCATTTATTAGATGCCAAATTGTTTTCCAACAATAACTTGTCTTTATCATTGTTTGTCAACAATAACTTGTCTTGATTTGTAATATAAGCATTAACACTGAATATTAACTTATCGTCATTCCTAATATAATTTCCCTTATAAAGATGTGTTCCTAGCAAGAAATCACTGTTTGATTCAACACCAATAAGTCCACCAATAATATATCTATTTGTTACACTACCTGTTGCAAAATTGTTTTCTATTATTCCACAAACATCAAGTCCAACAAGTCCACCTGAAGCATAGGTTGTATATTGATTTGCTCTAACATCAAGTTTTGAGTAACTATTTTTTATTGTTCCACCGTTGTTGAATCCAACAAGTCCGCCAATAAAGAATGGAGAACCAACAAAGAAATTTAGATTTCTGTTGTTTTGATTGTATGTGTTGTTTGCTTCACTATCAATGCTATTTTGAACTACTTTGTTATGTTCAATATAACATCTATCAATTATTCCTCTATTTTCACCAACAAGTCCACCTGCAAAGGCATAAGCTCTCACATATTGGTCTGGATCAGTTTTGTCTTTGTTTGGCACAATTTCAGTCTTTGCTAGGGAAAGTGTTGAAGTTTCATCAATCAATCCAACAGCACTGCCTGAATAGAAGCCAATAATCTTGTTTTCACCGGTTATTTGTATGTATGTTGCAGTTGTGCCGTCAAGCAGTCCACCTGCAAGAACACCTGAATATGAATATCTTGTTTCAATGTTTTCACTGCCAATCAAACTGCTTTGGTCAGTTAACACATAATTATTCAATTCATCTGTTGTATCAGTGTAACCTGCATTTACATTTCCTGAAACAGAAATCATAGTTACTGTTGAATTTTTTATTATTCCAGCAAGCACACCAACAAAATTTCTACCCTTTACAACTTCGAGATTTGTTCCATCAATATTGATATCAATAATATCTGCATTGTCTATATAACCTGCAAGAAGTCCAACAGCTCTTGATGCCGAAGCCATAACCTGTCTTGCAGAAATATTTATATCTTTGATTAGTGGACGACTTCCATCATCTGTTTTTGAGATAGATTTAAACAATCCAAAACATTTGTTTTCGTTTTGTGAATCAGCTCTCAAATACAAGTTGCTAATTTTCATATTATTTCCAAACAAAATTCCACCAAAATCTGTGTTTGTTGTTTTTGGAGTGTCCACTCTTTCTGGAGTCAAATCTTTTAGAATAACAAATGAGTCATTTGGATATTCGTCAATCAAATTGCTCCAATCTTCAAAATTCAAAATTGTTCTAGGATTTATTTTACCATCAACAATTTTGCCAAAACTTGGATTGTTTTGTTCAAAATTCCAATCGTGATAAGATATGTCGCCATCAACTTTGACACCAACATATTCTTGCTTGCAGAAAATGTTTATATCTGCATCAACAAGAGTTGGATTGTTGTTATTGTTCCACTTCCAAATTCCATTGTAGTCATCAGTTGCAAACACAAATTTTTGGAAATTTGTCTTTGATAAGCCAATCTTTTTTGCTGGCTCGTTTGAAATTGAATCATAACTACCCAAATAGTAACAATCATCAATTATTCCTGAATTTAGATAGTTTCCACTACCAAGTGTTCCAGTAAATGGAGTGTGTGCACTGCTATTTTCTTGCAATACTGATGAAGCATAACAGCTTGCAATCTTTCCTGTATTTTCATAAACAAATCCACTTGCATAGGTTGAACTTTCTATTGTTACATTTGTGAATGAATTGCTGATTGTTCCTGAATTTATGTTTACAAATCCACCAACTGAAGCCATTGCTGATATTTTCAAATTTTGATTGTTATAGTTTTCACCTGACACATAGCAACCAAATATTTCGCCTGAATTTTTTGAAACAAATCCTGCTGTGAGAGACATCTCAGCATTTGTTAGAGTATTTTTTATATTTCCATTCAAAACCACTTTTGAATTTGATATCTTTTTTGAATTTGTTGCAACAAATCCTGCAACATAACCACAGTTTGAATTGAATTTTAGTTTGCTTTCTGTATATGAAATATATCCATAGTTCATATCACAAACACCAGCAATATTTGTTTGAATTGATATATTGCCAACAAAAGTCAATTCGTTTTGATTTTCAACTTTTGAATTGAATATAACTCCATAATTTTCAACACAAATTCCACCAAAATTAAATGTTGACATATCATATTCTGCTGTTGAAATCAAATTGCTTTCAATGTCATATTTTACAGTCAAGTTTTTGACAATTGAGTTTTCATCAATACTATCAAATAATCCAAAATTTGAATTGTAAGTTACTACCCCACTTTCATCTGTTTGCTTGAAGTTGAAACTCTTGATTGTTATGCTGTATTGATTTCCATCAAAACTTACATTCTTGAGACTCATTGGATTATAGTCGTTCAATTCTATATCATTTGTCAATGAATAATGGAGAATATTTTCTTCAGTTCCAATATTCATATTTTTGAATTCTTCTTCTGTTGAAATAGGAATTGGATGTTCTGATGATATATCATTTGTCAAATCCATTGTTACATCATCTCTAACATATTGAACATATTTTGTAAGAATTTCACTGTTTTTTCTGTA
Organism: uncultured Clostridia bacterium; assembly: GCA_946615295.1. Taxonomy (GTDB): domain Bacteria; phylum Bacillota; class Clostridia; order Christensenellales; family UBA1242; genus UBA9845. The sequence goes on along the minus strand of CAMOHL010000050.1, from coordinate 2,847 downwards.
TACAAATTTATTCAATCCTACTGAATTTTGACCAATTTCTGTTGCAACAACTGTCAAAACTGATTCATTTTCTGCAATTTTTGTTTGCCCACCATCATATACAAATGGCACTTCGCAATAAATCATTTCTCTTTGATTTATGTTCTTTACTTCAATAGTTATTATGTCATCTGATTTCACAACATTATAATTTGCATAATTGTTTCCATAGCCAACAAGTGTTTCATATTGAGTTTTGCCTGTTTTTCTTCCAAACCAATAAGCATAGTTTTTTCTTATTTCATTTTTTAGATTATCAACTTCTTCTGTAACATCAAATTTTGAGTCAACTGTCAAACTAACATCCACTTGTTTTGGTGTTGTTTGTGGTATAACCCAAATATTACTACTGTTTTCGTTTGAACTATCCAAAATTGAAACGGCAGTAACCACAAATTTTGTTGGTTGAATCATAAATGTTTTGCTTTGATAAGATGATTCAATTCCATTTTTTGCTTTTGTTATTTTTGCTGTTAAGTATATCAAATCAACTGATTCTTTTTCGAGCAAACTCTCATCAATATTTATTGTGTAGTAAACTCTCACAATTGAACCATTTTGAGTGAATTTTATGTTGCCGTTTTCATCTCTTGCAAAATCAATGTTTGCATAGTTTTCACTAGAACTAGCATATAGTTGATTTATAAGCGATGGAGAAACTACGGTTTGCAAATTGTTTATATCATTTGGTTCCAAAATTTCTGTCCAATCAATATAAAACTCTTTTTCTATTCCAACAGGAATAATTGCATAACTATCTAATGATTGACCATTGAAATTATATCCAATTTCAACTGCACTCTTCATTCTTGATGTTAACTCAATAGTTTCAACATAATGATAGTTGTTTGTGTATATTGCATCGACTGTTATTGCATATTTTTCTCCAGAAGGAACATTGCTTGGAATCAATGCATTTACATACAAATATCCATCATAGTTTGTTATTATATTTTGATTTTCTTCCCCAACAAAATTGCTTTCGTTATGATACAAAATTATTGCAGAACCGTTGTCAGTTGCAACTGCATAAGGCAATCTGTTTATGTATTTGTCATCAGATTTCAAAACTTGATTCAAACTCAAAGTATTGAATCGTCCAGATTCATTTCTGTAAGAAACTTTAACTGATTTTACTTCTGCATTTTTTGGAGAAAGCAAAATTTTCAAAAGTCCTGTTTGACCTGCAACTATTGTGTTTGAAGGCACCTCGTTTACAGTATAAACATCTTTGTTGTATTGATCTTTTGTTAATTCTGCATTTGTGTAGAAATCAAGAACAATGTTATCAATTTTTTGTCTTTTGATTACAAAATTTGTTATAACATCTCTGCTTGAATACTCATTTGTTTCAGCAGTTTCAGTAATTTTTGCCGTAAACTTAATATCACTTGAAATTGCATCTACTGCATTTTGTTTGAAATATGCCATTGCATTTTCTTTGTTTACTGATAGTTCATAAACAAATTCAATCTTTGTAAGTTCATCGTTTTGCAATCTATCCAAATCATAGTCTTCCAAATCAAGAACTTTTATTGGTTCTATATCTCCAAAATAGATATTTGCATAAACAAAATTGATATTCCAGTTTTCGTTATCAAATTGATAAGATATTTTTGGCAATTTATAGATTGATTGTTGACTATCAACAATTCTCAAATCATCACCTGTCAAAGTGTATGTCAATGTTGCAACATCGTTTAAACCTGTTTCAACAACATCAGCATCTCCAACAAAATCTTTGATTCCATATATAAAATCAAAATCTATTGTTGATGTTGAAATATCAAAGTTGTCTTCTGTAATGTTCAACAAACTTGCAAAATATGTTGAGTTGTCAATATCAAATTTTACAAATAATGAATAATTCAACTCATACTTGCCTGACTTTGTTGCAGAAATAAAGATTTTTTCATTATTTTTTACATATTTTGTTTGTTCATAATTGTTATTTATCAATAACTGATTGTTTGAATTTTCTAATTTTATATAAAAGTTATTGTTGTTTACAAAGTTTTCATTTTTGATTAGTTCAAGTTCATAATTTGTGCCAACAATCAAATTTTTGTTTTGCTTTGTAGCAATTTTAAAGTTACTAACTGGGTCTAAAACAAACAATGTTATTGTGGCTTTTGCATCGCTATTCATTTTGCTTTCTATTGTCAAAGTTACTTTTCCAACAGAATTGAGCTTGAATCTAAAATCTTTTTCAGTTCTGCCAACAATTTCAAGAATTTCATTATTGCTTGAATATATACTTATATTTTTGCTGATATTCAAGAAATCATCATTTGGTTGAATTTCAACATCAAATAGAGATGAGAACTTTATATTGTTTGATTTTACTCTATACAAAACAAATGTATTTTCTAAGGCTTGATTGTTTTCATCTACAAGTTCATAGAGATAGTTGTTTTGAAGCTTTGTCAATTTGATTGCATTTGGTGCTTCAACTGTCAAAAGACCGTTTTTGCTGTTATTTTCAAAAATGATAAATGGATATTGTCCTTCGGTTAAATACCAATCAAAACTACTTATATCTTCTCTTGAATTTGTTATGTTCCACTCTTTCCAATAATCTATGTTTGTATTGCTTGGAACATTGTTTTTTGCAAGTTGAATATTGTTTAAGTTTTCATCAACAGTTGTCGCTATGTCAATACCATACTCGCCACTGTTTGAACTGTAGAAGTATTTTGCAACATTTGTTGAATTTTGACTTGTCTCTGCCACAACCAATTTTGACAAATCGCCAAAATTTCTTTCAAATGCAACTTCAACTGTCAAATTGTCAGCAAAACCAACAAG
>CAMOHL010000049.1 GCA_946615295.1 uncultured Clostridia bacterium | reverse complement strand
TTTATGTTTATCCTAATTTTTTGCTTTTTACTCAACAAAGTTGACAAACCTATTTTGTTATATATAAAAGAAAAATTTGGAAAACCAGTTGGTGTTTTGATTGCAATTTTGCTTTCAGTGTTACTTGTCTTTAAGACAACTGAAATTTTGGTTGATGTATATTTGTTTTTTGTGCAACTCATCTATGCAGATGTCAATCGAATATTTTTTGCTATTTGCTTTTTGACAATCATCATATACTTTGGTTCAAGAAGATTAAACAGCTTGGGCAGAACTGCAGAGTTGTTGTTGGTGCTTATATTGAGTTCCCTTGTTTTGAGTTTGACAATCTCATTCAAAGGAGTTGACCCTGCAAGGTTACTTCCAATTTTCAACACAAGTTTTTTGAATATAAATAGAAGTATGTTTAACCATTCAATGTGGTTTGGCGATTTTTTGGTTTTATTCTTTTTGATAGGAAATATCAAAAAAGAAAAACATACAACAAAAAAACTTGTTTGGACATATATCATAACAAGTTTGGTTGTTCTCACAATAACCATAATTTTTATTTCAGCATTTGGCAACACTGCATCAATGCATAGGGTAGCACTTATTGATATTACAGAAATAAGTCCCCGTCTTGTTGCACAGGGTAGGTTTAATTGGCTTGTGTATATGACCTTTCCAATAACGCTTGTGTTTGGTGTAGGGCTATATTCAAATTTTGTTTCTATGTGCATAAAGTTTTGCATAAAAGATGATGTCAAAAGCAAAAACACAATTTCAATTTTGATTGTTACGGGAATGATTTTGGCAATTTGTTTTGTTTGCAGATTTACTTACACAGCATTTTATCAGATTATTATAAACTACTTAAAATATTATGTTTTTGCTGTTCAATATATTTTGCCAATAGTCTTGTTAAATATGGTTGTTTTGACTTTAAAAGCTTCAAACAAAAACAAATTTGCAACTTTGTCTTACAATAAAATGAGATTAAATATCAAAGTAAACAATAAAAATAGAAGCACAGAAAAACTGCAAGTTTTGACAAAAACAAAAAATGATACAAAGGCGGAAATTATATGATAAGAAAGATGTCAAAGAGTAAAATTATGATATTTATTCTCATTTTGTTCATAATAACCATACCGGCAACAATAAATATGCCTGACCAAACACAGCAATATTCAGTTGTTTTGGGAGTGGGCATTGACAAGCAAGATGATGAGTATGAAGTCAGCACTCAAATTTTAACATCAAAGGCAAGTCAGGGTTTTTTGGAATCTTTGCAAGTTCATAGTGCAAAGGGTAAAAATATTTTAGATGCTGTTGAAAGAGTTAGTTTGCACATAGGAAGAATTAGTGGTTTTGGCAACACAAGTGTAATTGTTATTTCAGAAACTGTAACCGATGAAAATATTGCAAATCTTTTGGACTTTTTTCTTAGGAGCAAAAGATTGAATGGTAACCCAATCATAATGGTAACTCAAGGCAAGGCAAAGGATATTTTGAGTGATGTTGCAAAGATTGATGAGAGTTTCAACTATAGTTTAAATACATTGGCGCAACAAAATCAAAACTTTGCCCCTGGAGCAACTTGCACATTAGAGCAGTTCTTGAATGACTACTATGGCAAAAAGTCAGCATCAATGCTGGGAATAATCAATCAAACAACAGACTCAAGTTCGGGAATAGAAATCCCAACAGATTCAGGCTCATCGTCTAGTAGTGGAGCAAATATGGCATCAGGTGATTCTTCTGGTGGTGGAGAAGGTGGTGAAACGAAAGTTTTGAGCAATGTTGGCAATGCGGCAATATTTGCTAATGGAAAACAAATTGCAGTTTTTGATGAAAAAACAATAGAGGGTATCAATATTTTGGTTGGCTCCAGCAAGAATGTTTACACAATAGAAAATGTGAATGACAACATTTATCACAATGCAACAGTTGTTTTAAGTGTGAGAAACAAAGTTAGAACTGACCAAGTAACATTCAAAAACGGCAAACCAAGAATTTGTTATAATATCAACTACACCTTAAAAGTTGAACAAATTTTACAAAATGGCAATGATAGAATAATATTAGATGGTTCAAATGATTATTTGACAGATGAACTTGTGGATCGATTCAAAATGGAAGTCAGTCGAAAAGTCGCAAATTCACTGATAAAAACAAAAGAAGTAAATGCCGATGTATATGGTGCTCAAATGAAGTTTTTTAGGTTTAAAAACAAACAGTGGAATGAATATTTGAGTAAACTAGAAAACAAAGATGATGCCTACAAAAACATTGAATTCTTTTTAAATATAAGAGTAAAGGGAAATTTATAAAAAAATAATGCCGTGTGGCATTATTTTTTGATTATTCAATCTATTAAAATATGTTTTACAAGATTTAAGATTGATTTGTGCCGTTTTCTATGTTGCCAATAATAGCAGAGCCGTCAACATAGCTCATAAAAATTGCTCTAACTCTTTTTCCGCTGACATCTTCAAAAACTCTAAACAGATTTTCAGGAGTCGCATTTTGACCTGAATATTGGCTATAATATTTTTTCAAACTGTCAAAAAACTTTTTGTCGCCAATCAAGTTTCTAACATCATCAAACATAATCATACCCCTAACATAGGCGGCATACACATATTCTGGTTCAGTATCAAATTGATCTAGTTTTCTGTTCATAGAAGTATCAACTTCATCAAAAACATCTTTATAGACATCAACAAACAAACAATAGCTTGTTATCGCATTTTTTATGCAAACATCTCTTTTTATTTCGTATTCAGGATTATTTTCATAGAACACAACAACACTATATTCAGCCAAACTTTCATCAAGCCAACCATGTTCAAATTCGTTGTTACCAACAACTCCATACCACCATTGATGAGCAATTTCGTGTATTATTGTTATGCAATAGTCATCATACTTTTCCAACGAATCACTTATCATAACCAAGTTTGGATATTCCATTCCGCCATACAAAAATCCGGTTTCAACAATGGAGAGTTGACTATATGGATATTTGCCAAATTTACTATTAAATGTTGCAAGTGCTTTTTTTGCAACTTCAAAACTCTCGTTACTCTTTTGGTCGTTGTAGAAATAATAGTTTATAGTTGTACCATCAACAACACCTGTCAAAATTTCAAATTTGTTTGACAATACCATTGCAAAATCTCTAACAGCCACAGCAGAAACTTTTGTTGTTTTGTTTTCGTTTTCTTCTTGACTAAAAATTTGATTTCCTGTTGATGCAAGGGTATAACTTTTTGGATATGTCATTGTTACATTGTAGTTTGCAAGATTTGAATAGAAGGGGTCCCCATTTGAGCTATATGGGTTTTTATCCCAACCATTTTCATCAAACACACAAACAATTGGATATATATTTCCCAAATTTATTGTGTTGTCGTTGTAGCCAAATCTATGCAAAACATTTGGTATGGTGATTGTATATTTCATTTCAATAGAAACAAAGTCATTTGGATACAATGGACTTGCCAAAACGACTTTTAATGAATCATTGTCGGTGTTTTCAACAGAAAAAGACGCATCTTTGTTTTCAACATTTACATCTTCAATTTCAATTTTGCCATAACTTGGCCCGTTTGGATATGCTTTTGATTCATAAACCTTGCTTACGGGTTTGTTCATTGCAACATTTGAAAAAGAGTTTGGATATAGGTGAAAATATACTTCATTCAATATGTTGCTTGTGGTGTTTTTGTAGTTTGTTGTTTGTTTGCCATCAATTGAGTTTTCATTCAAATTCAAATCAATGTCATAGTTTGTTATGTTTGTTCCATATTTTTTCAAAAAATCTTTGCCAACACAACCAGCAAAAAAAGGTATAGAAAACACAATTGCAAAAAACACAATCAAAAATTTGTTCTTCATAAAAGCTCCTTGTCATTGTATTTTATTGCCTGTCCAAAAAAAATATGATAAGATATTGTTGTAAAAAATTACTAACTGACAAAATATATAAATTAACTTGAAAAAATATTTGTTTGTTTATATAATATACAAAAGAGGTTTTATGGCATTTTGTAAATTTTCAACTGAAAACAGAATGGAAGATGATGTTCTAGTGAACAGCAATTTTTTTGCTGAATATATGCCATCTGCACCAGAAATGTGCACAAAGGTATATCTATATGGCCTATATAAGTGCCACAATGCTGATGAACTGACAAACACAATTGACGATTTTTCAAAAACATTAAATTTGAGCTATGAAGACATCAAAAGCGCATTTTTGTATTGGCAAGATGAAGGACTTGTAACCATTTTAAATCTCAATCCAATAGAAGTTAGATATTTGCCAATAAAAGAAAAGAGATATGATAGCAAACTTTTCAAAAAAGAAAAATACGCAGAATTCAATCGTTCAATTCAAGAAATTATTGATGGCAGAATGATTACACCACACGAATACAAAGAATATTATCTCACAATGGAAAGTTTGCATATTGACGATTCTGCAATGCTTATGATTGCAAAATATTGCACAAATCAAAAGGGAAACAATGTGGGGTATAACTACATTTTGACTGTTGCAAAAAATTGGGCTTATGACGGCATACATACTTCTCTTGATGTTGAAAAGAAATTGGAAGAAATGGAAAACATTACTTCAAAAGTCAAAGATATTTTGCTTGCACTAAAGAGTAAAAAAACACCAAGTTTTGAAGATAGGGAACTATACCAAAAATGGACAAAACAATATGGCTATGATGACTTGACACTTCTTGCTATTGCAAAACTTGTAAAAAAGGGTGGCATTGAAAAGATGTCAGCAATGATTGATATATATGTTGGTTTAAATTTGTTTAGCACGGAAGAAATAAAGGACTACGAAAAAAATAAAGACGACCTATATAACACAGCAAAAACAGTTTGCAAGTCGTTGGGATTATACTATGATAATCTCGACCCTGTTGTAAACACATATATTCTAAAATGGAAACAAATGGGCTATGAAGATGAAGTCATAAAATTTGTTGCGAATATTTGTTTCAAAAAGTTTATCAGGACCTTTGACAAAATGGACGAAATCATCTGCAAATATTTTGCAAATGGACTTGTGTCATATCAAGCAATTCAAGATTATATCTCAACTTCTCTAGAACTAGACAAGAAGATAAAATCTATTTTGGAAAATTTGCAAATCAACAGGCAAGTTACTTCTTGGGATAGAGATTTTTACAACACTTGGAAAAATGTTTGGTTGTTTGATGATGAAATCATAGATTATGCAGTAACTTTGGGAGCAGGTAAATCACAGCCAATGATATACATAAACAAGATTTTGTCTAATTGGAAAGAAAACAACATCAAAACTTTGGAACAGGCAAAACAAACCAATTTGGATGTGGCCCCAGCAAAAAAAGCAGAAATCAAAAAGGAAGAATTTGTTACACATAGTTTTTCAAGTGAAGAACTCAATGCCTTGTTTGACAATTTGGATGAGGTGAAACTATTATGACAAAAAATGAAATTTTAAAAAATGTTTTTGATAATTTGTCTCACAAAAGAAGCAGGGCAATTGAAGTTGCAGAAAAAAACTTAAATTTTTTGCAACAGCAAGATGACTTTTTGAAGTTGATGAACGAAGAAAGAATTCTAAACTTTGACATTGGCAAGGCAAAGTTTGATGGAGACGATGTATCAAATTTAGAAAAAAAATTGGTTGACCTTCAAAAGACAAAACAAGAACTTTTGAAAGAATATGGACTTTCTCAAACAGACCTAACACCAAATTTTGAATGCAAAAAATGTTTGGACACTGGCTTTTTTGAAGGTAAAATTTGCACTTGTGCAAGCCAACTATACAACAATCTTTTGATGCAAAAATGTGGTGTTAATTTGGGCGATGTTCCACTTCTTAATGATTATGATTACAAATTTTTTGGCGATGATGAAGAAATTGAATTTGCAAAAAAATGTGTCAAAATTTTGAATGATTATGTCAAGAACCTAAACATCATATCTTACAAAAATATTGTTTTGAGTGGTGGCTCTGGAACAGGAAAAACCTATCTTGCCAAAGTTGTTGCAAAAGAACTTGTAAAGAGAAATTTCACAACACTTTTTGTTAGCAGTTTTGATTTGAGCAATATGTTTTTGGAAGAATATCTTTCTCAATCCGACAAAAAAACATTTTTGCGAGATTTGGTTGACCTTGATGTTTTGGTTATTGATGACTTGGGCACAGAACCAATGCGAAAAAATGTTACAAAAGAGTTTTTGCTAATTTTGCTCAACGAAAGACTTGCAAAAGACAAAGCAACCATAATCACAACAAATCTAAACCCAGAGCAAATTTTGGATAGATACGAAGAAAGAATTTTTTCAAGAATATGCAACAAGCGAAATACCATAATGATAGAATTCAAAGGAAAAAACACAAGATTAAAAAAATAG
>CAMOHL010000048.1 GCA_946615295.1 uncultured Clostridia bacterium | reverse complement strand
AATGGGTTGCAAATTTTGTGCCAGTGGACTTCATGGCCTTGTAAGAAATTTGACTGCTGGCGAAATTTTGGGAGAAGTTGTTTTGATAAACAACTTTTTAGGTGGAAAGCTTGGAGAAAACAGAAAGATTACTAACATTGTTTTGATGGGTTCTGGAGAACCACTAGATAACTATGAAAATGTAACAAAATTTTTGCGACTTGTAACAAGTAGTGATGGCTTGAATATCAGTGAAAGAAACATCAGTTTGTCAACTTGTGGAATTGTTGAAAACATAAAAAAACTTGCTGATGATGGTTTTAAAATAACCTTGACAATAAGTTTACATGCATCAAGTGATGAAAAGCGAAAGGAACTCATGCCAATTGCAAACAAATATTCACTCAATCAAATTTTGTCAGCTTGCAAATATTATTTTCAAAAAACAAACAGGCGAGTTGTGTTTGAGTATGTTTTGGTAAAAGATAAAAACGATGGTTTGCAAGATGCAAAAATGCTAAGAGAACTTCTAAAGGGCTTTCCAACTCACATCAATGTTATTCCACTCAACAATGTTGAAGAAAGAGAACTTATTGGCACAACAAGAGAAAGAGCAGGAGAGTTTGTTCAACTTCTCACAAAACTAGGTCAAAGTGCAACACTCAGGCGAACTCTTGGTGAAGATATTGATGGTGCTTGTGGCCAACTTAGACAAAAATATATTGATAACAACGGAAAAATTAGTTAGAGAAGGAATATGGATATGGAAGAAAAAAAAGTTGTTAAGGTTGTTGCAGGAATTATATATAACGAAAACGGCGAAATTTTATGCACTCAAAGAGATAAGGGAAAACAAGAAATTGTTTCTTACAAATGGGAATTTCCAGGTGGAAAAATTGAGCAGGGTGAAACAAAGCAAATGGCACTTGCAAGAGAACTACAAGAAGAACTTGAAATTAAAGTTGACATCAAAGATGTGTTCTATCAGGTTGAGCATGATTATCCAGAGTTTCATCTATCAATGACAGTTTTCAATTGCAATTTGATTAGTCATAACATTCATATAAATGTTCACAAGGCAATCAAATGGTTGAAACCAAGTGGCTTGCTAGAACTCGATTGGACTGATGCTGATTTGCCTGTTGCACAAAAGATATATGAACAAAATTGTGTCAAGTTATCAAGTTAGCGATTTGTATAAGATTTAAAAAAAATATTATATACTAAAAACAAAGCATCAAAAGATAGATGCTTTTTTGTTTGCAAAAAATATGTCTTTTTTGATATAATTTTTATATGGAAGAAATATCATTGTTTCAAGATACAAAAAAATTTGCTCCACTAGCAGATAGAGTAAGACCAACTTCGCTTGATGAATTTGTTGGACAAACTCATATCATAAAAAAAGGTGGAATTGTAGAAACTGCCATCAAAAATGGAACTCTTGGCAGTTGTATTTTTTATGGTCCACCTGGCACCGGAAAAACCACTCTTGCAAACATAATTGCTAGTTCTAGTGGTGCAATTTTCAAAAAGCTCAATGCCATAAACAGTGGTGTAAGTGATGCAAAGGAAATAATAAGTGAAGCAAAAAAGAACTTGCAGTTATATGGAAAACGAACATATTTGTTGCTTGATGAATGTCATAGATGGAACAAAGCACAAAGCGACAGTGTTTTGGAAGCCATTGAAAATGGAAGCATAATTTTTATTGGTAGCACAACAGAAAATCCATATACTAGTATGACAAGAGCTATAGTTTCTAGATGTAGAGTTTTTGAGTTTAAACCACTTGAAAAAAATGACATAAAACTTGCTGTTTTGAATGCCATAAAATCACCAAAAGGATTGCTAGATTATAACATTGACATAAAGCCTGATGCTCTTGACTATCTTGCTTTTGCAACGGGTGGCGATGTTAGAAAGGCACTCAACACTTTGGAAATTGCAAGCACAACAGGAAAGTTTGAAAATGGAAAGATTGTCATAGACAAAGCATTGATTCAAGAATGTTTGGATGAAAAAGCAATGAGTATTGATGAAAGTCAATATTATGATATGCTTTCAGCTTTTTGCAAGAGTATAAGAGGTAGTGATGCTGATAGTGCACTGTTTTATGCTTTTAGAATGATTGAATGTGGAGTTGATCCACTCATAATTTTTAGGCGACTTATTGCTCATTGCAGCGAAGATATTGGAATGGCAAATTCTAATGCTTTGGTTGTTGCTGTTTCTGCAATGACTGCCTATCAAAATATGGGGAAGCCCGAAGGTCTTATTCCACTCACTCATGCAATAATATATGCTTGTGAAAGCGACAAGTCAAATTCTGTTATCATAGCAAAAGAGATGGCAGAAAGTGATGCAAAGAATTTAAAGACAGTAACAATTCCAAATGCACTAAAAAATCATCCATCAACAAATGATGATGGAACAGGAGAGTATAAATATCCTCATAATTTTGGTGGTTATGTGTATCAACAATATATGCCAAAGGAACTTGAAGGTAAAGTCTACTACACACCAAAAAACAATGGATATGAAAAAGATTTGGTTCGCAAAAAGGTTTTTGATAAGTCAAAAAAGTAGTAAAAAAGGAGTTTTTATGTTAGTTTCAATATCTTCAATGCCTGCCGAAAACGACATAGTAAATTATACAAAGCAAATAGAGAATTTTGCTGATTTTTTGCATTTAGATATTTGTGATGGAGAATACAACAACACAAAATGCTTTTCACCTGAACTTGCCCATCAAATAAACTCAATTTCAACAATTCCTCTAGATTGCCATTTGATGACAAAAACTCCTTTGAAGTATGCCGAGCAATATATAAAATCAGGAGCAAATTTTGTTACTGCACAATTTGAAAGTTTTGAGAATAATGAACAGGTTTTGGAGTTTATAGAATTTGTAAAAAACAAAAATTGTTTGTGTGGTCTTGCTTTGGAAATTGAAACTAGTGTTGACAAAATATCTGGATATTTGGATAGTCTTGACATTGTGCTTCTTATGTCCGTCAAAACAGGAAAGAGTGGACAAACTTTTGATGAAACTGTTTTTGAAAAAGTTAAAGCGTTAAAAGATATAAAGCAAAGCAAAAATCAAAATTTCAAAATTCAAGTCGATGGTGGAATAAATGATTCTGTTGCAAAAAAGCTCAAAGATATTGGTGTTGATATTGTTGTAAGTGGCAATTTTGTTTATAAGGCACAAAACAAGCAACTTGCAATAGAAAGTTTAAGATAAATCATTCACAATATTATATCTGTTATCATAAAATATGATAGGAGAAAATTCTATGATTTTTTGTTTTAAACTACCTGGTTTTTTGTCGCCAATATTCAAATTGATATTCAAAAAACATCTAAAGTAAAGCGACAAAATTACATAAAAAAAGGACTCTTGAGAAATCTCTTTGAGCCCTGTTTTTATATATACTTATGCTTTTTTTGCTGTTTTCAAACACTTTGTGCAAACATATTGTCTTTTTTCAACACCATCAACTTCGATGTTAACTTTTTGCACATTTGCATTCCATTGTTTGTTTGTCTTTATATTTGAGTGGCTAACTTGATGTCCGCCCATTTTGCCTTTTCCACAAATACTGCATACTCTTGACATTTCAAAATCCTCCTAGTGAGTTACTTAACTCGTATATTCTAGCAAATAAATAAAAAAAAATCAAGTATATTTATTATTATTTTTTAAATAATTATCACAAACTACTATATAAATAATAATACATATAAAAAAATATATATAAACTCTTGATTTTATAATAAATTTATTGTAAAATAATATGTAGATTGTTGCAAAAGGAGGTTTTTATGGCTGTCAAAACTGTTAATAGTTATGGAAAGATAAGTATTAGCGATGAAGCAATTGAAATGATTGCTGGTAGAACCGCACTTGAATGTTATGGTGTGGTTGATTTGGTTGCCAAAAGACTTTCAGACAATTTTGCAATGATATTCAAAAAACAACAATTAAAAAAAGGTGTAAAAGTTTTAACCGTTGACAACAAAATTTATATTGATTTGTATGTTATCTTGAAATATAGTGTAAGTATTAGTGCTGTTGCTGAAAGTTTGAAAAAAACTGTCAAATATAGTGTTGAAAAATTTACGGGTATGATAGTTGATAGTGTCAATATAAATGTTTGTGGAATTAGGGTTTAACTTTTTTATTGATATAAAGGAAGGATATTTGCAAAATGCAAAAGAGTATAAATGGTAGTATGTTAAGAAAGATGATGCTTGCTGGAGCATCGCTTCTTGAAGAAAATAAAAATTATGTGGATTCATTAAATGTTTTCCCTGTTCCAGATGGCGACACAGGAACAAATATGAGCTTGACAATGAGAAGTGTTGCAAGTGAAATCAACGATTGCACTGACAATAATATAGATTCAATTGCAGATGCATTTGCGAAAGGTGCACTCAAAGGAGCAAGAGGAAATAGTGGAGTTATCTTGTCGCAAATTCTTAGAGGAATGAGTGTTTCCTTGAGAGAAAAATCTCTTACAGAAATTGGTCCAAAACAATTTGCTGCAGCACTCAACAAAGGCGCAGAAACTGCATACAAAGCTGTTACAAAACCAAAGGAAGGAACAATCCTAACCGTTGTTAGAATGATGGCTGAATGTGCAACAAAACTTGCCAAGAAAAAGATTGACATGGATGATATGCTCAAACAAGTTGTTGAGCAAGGAGAAGAAACCCTAAAACAAACCCCAGAAATGTTGCCTGTTTTAAAACAAGCTGGAGTTGTTGATAGTGGTGGAAGAGGACTTGTTATTGTTTTCACAGGTTTTTATAAATCTATCATAAATGATGAAACTCTAAAAATCAATTATGAAGAGTTTGACAAAGTGCAAACACAAAGCACAAATTATGAATCAAATGAAGCAATCATAAATCTTGAAAATTTGGGCGATATTCAATTTGCATATTGCACAGAATTTATGGTTATTCAAATGAAGAAAAAGACAACTGAAGCAGATATTGACAAACTTCGTGAAAAACTCATGGAGATTGGCGATTGTGTTATTTGTGTTGGAGATTTGAGTCTTGTAAAAGTTCATGTTCACACAAATCAACCAAATGTTGCTCTTGGTTATGCTTTGGAACTTGGAGAACTCACAAAACTCAAAATTGAAAATATGCTTGAACAAAACAGAGCACTCAAAGCAAAAAGAGCAAAAATGGCTGAACTTAAGCCATATGGCATTGTTAGTGTGTGTGCTGGTGATGGACTAGAAGCACTATTTAAGGATTGTGGAGTTGACTATTGCATAAAAGGTGGTCAAACAATGAATCCAAGTGCTGATGACATTGCAAAGGCAATAGAAAATGTTCCAGCAAAAGACATCTATGTCTTGCCAAACAACAAAAACATCGTTCTTGCTGCTGAACAAAGCAAAACACTTATTTCAAACAAAACAATTCATGTGATTCCAACTGCAAGCATTCCAGAAGGTATAAATGCATGCCTATCATTCAATCCAGATGCAACTCCAGAAGAAACCGAAGTTCAAATGATTGAAGCAATGAAGAGTGTAAAGTCAAGCAGTATCACATATGCTGTTAGAAATACCGAAATTGATGGCTTTAAACTTGCAGAGGGAGATATTATCGGTTTAAACGAAAAGTCAATTTTAGCGAAGGGTGAAGATATTCCAGAAACAGTTGAAAAGGTTATTGAAAAACAAATCAACGAAGATATAATGAGCATCACACTTTTCTATGGCGACAAAATCAATGAAGAAGAAGCAAATTCTCTTTGTGAAAAGTTGCAACAAAAGTATGAAAATTGCGAAGTTTCTGTTGTTAATGGTGGACAACCTGTTTACTACTATTTGATATCTTTGCAATAAATTTGTTATAAATAATTGACAAATTATGTTATAAAAATATAACTATATAAAATAAAAAAAGTTAGTTCTGATGAACCAACTTTTTTTGAAAACTATTTACCACAATTTTTTCCGCAGTTTTTTGCAGTGTTACTTTTTCTAGAAGTTTTACTTCTTGTTGTGCTTCCCATACGGCTTGAAGTTTCCATTTTTGTAGAATTAGCTCTTGCATTCTTTTTTGCAGTTGAATTCTTTGTGTTTTTTGCACTCTTCATAATAGTTTTCACCTCCTAAATTTTTAAGACGATTCAATTGAATTGTCTTACATCTATATTTTGCGATGTTTTAAGATAATAATTCAAATTTAACGATTTTTTATTTGGTAAAATCTACTATATTTTTTTAACAGAAAATACCAAAAATTATAGAATTATGATAGTATAAAATTTTTTAAAAATTTTCAAAAAAACACTTGATTTATTCAAATATATATGGTATTATATAAGAGTCAAGGGCAAGCATGGGAGTTTAGCTCAGTTGGCTAGAGCATCTGCCTTACAAGCAGGAGGTCATAGGTTCGAGTCCTATAACTCCCACCA